>JACQFK010000580.1 GCA_016200125.1 Planctomycetota bacterium | reverse complement strand
GCTCGTGAACACGCTCCCGGTCCGGGTCAGCCTCACCCAATACGGCGCCGCGACGGCGGGCCCCGCCGTCGACGTGCTCGCCCCGGCCGCGGCCGTCCGCCGCTGGAACGCCGTTCCGTTCCCCGGCGTCAGCAGCGTGTACGCGTTGGCCGAGTTCGAGGCCGGGCTCTCGCGGATCATCACGCCCGCCTTCGCCCAGGGATCCGTGTTGTCCATCGAGGCAATCCGCGCGACGATCTCCCCGTCCCCGTTCAGGGCCATCGAGGCGAAGTGGAACGAGTCCGAGGCGCCCCAGATATCGGCGCCCGCGCCGCAGACCATGAAGGTGGAGCCCGAGACCGTCGCGTCCCCCGCGATCGCGGGAGCGCCGATGTCCCCGTCCGACCAGGGAGGCGAAAGCGGCGCGCCCGACGCCGCGTAGGTCGCGGTCACCGTCGTGTTCGCGGCCGGCATCGTCAGCGTCGTGGTCGAAGCCGTCGCGTTCGCGACCGTCGCTCCCGTCCATTGGTCGAACAGCATGCCGGCCGCCGGCGCGTTTGCCGTGATCGTCACCGCCGTTCCGGACGCGTAGGACCCGTCGCCCGTCCCGCTGTTCACCGTCAGCGTGTACAGCGTCGGCGGGACGCCGGTCCGCACGTCGGTCCAGGCCAGCGTGCCGTGGGCCTCGATCGCCTGGACGAGCGCCTCGAGCCAGTAGCAGTCGCCGATCCCCGTGGGACTGCTCGCCATCTGACCCTTGAGCGTCGCAGCACTGGATTGGACGACCCAGCGCTCCACGGGCGCCATCATGCCGAGCACCTCGGGCAGGAGGCCGGAGCCTTCGTCGCCCGTCCAGCTGCGGTTGAAGTAGCTCGCCTTGCCGACCCACCAGTACGGGAAGACGGCCTTGCCGCTGTTGTGCCGCGTGATCACGCTGCTCTGCAGGTTGGTCCGCAGGTAGCGGCCCATCTCCGGGCTCAGGTTGAGGAACATCCAGCCGCGGTAGGTCGAACCGTCCATCCGCGAGTCGTACATGTCGTGGTAGGGCGCGTTCCAGGTCTGGGGCAGGGAGCTCGCGTTCTGCTCGATCGCGCCGAAATTCAGGCCGGCGTTGAGCTGCGTCTGAAGATTGTTGAGCGCCGTCGTGCGCGTGGCCGCGTCCGAGAACTTGTCCGCCAGGCGGGCCATCGCGATGTGCGCGCACATCGTGCCGTAGAGATTCCCCTGCGCGGCCCGCGCGGAGTACATCGACTTGATGCTCGCCCAGTAGCCCTGGATCAGCGGCCAGTCGCCGGTCCGGTGGCCGTAGAGCCAGAGGCCGTAGATCGTCTGGACGCTCGGACGGTACTGGCCGAAGCTCGCGCTCTCGTACCACCACTTCGTCTTCGGATGGGTCTCGCGCGGCGTGCCCGCGTCCTTCGGCATCGGATAGGCGCCCCAGGGCGCGAAGCGCGAGTCCGCCAGCTCCGACGCCACGTAGCTCCGCAGCGAGGTCTGCTGCGCGGTCGTGAGGTAGGGGTAGGCCCAGGCGAGCGTCGTCACGACCCGGCCCGGCTCCAGGTACACCGCATATCCGACGCTCTGCTGGTCCGAATAGCTGATGTAGAGCGGCGCAAGGTGCCCGGCGTTGAGCAGCGCCTGGATCTGCTCCTGCAGCTCGGTCTTCATCGAGTCGGCGCCGGCCGAGACGGCCGAGACCTGCGGAAACTCCCACGCGTAGGGGGTCGGATCGACCTGCGCCTGGGCCAGGGAAGCCCCGCCCGCGAGCGCGAGGAGGACTCCGATGATCTTCTTCGTCATGGTCATCCTCTTCAAGGCTTGTGCTCGATCGCGGTGAGGCCGAAGCTCTCGGCGATGTAGACCCGGGACCCCGAGATGATCGGCGCGGTGCGGCCCAGCGGGGAGTTCTGCGACACCCCGATCGTGGGCATCTGGTCCTTGTAGACCACGTCGAAGTTGAACATGCCGCCGTCGCGGTTGCGGACCTCCGCGGTCACGCCGCGGGCGCTGCTGGTGGCGAGATCGATCATCTGCGTGCCGCGGAAGTTCTGCCGCAGCCAGAGCGTGCTGCCGCCCACGCTCATGCCGTAAAGGTTGTCGGTCTCCCAGGGCCAGGGATTGGCCAGCTTCCCGTTGTCGATCGGGATCCGGTGGCCGTTGGTCGTGTTGATCGCGGCGACGTCGATCGAGTAGTTCGTCCCGAAGGCGCCGATCTTGGTCAGCTTCGGATACCGCGTCTTGAAGTAGGTCAGCACCCGGCCGGAGTTGTCGACGACGGCGGGATGGGCCGGCGCGCCCACGCCGTCGGCGGGACCGGCCAGGATCGTGAAGGGCTCGGACAGGTCGCTCGTGTTCATCGTGAAGATGTGCCGCCAGTCGGCGCCCGCGTCGGACCACTGGCCGCCGTTGGTGTCGCCCGTGAGCCAGCGGGCGATGTTGGCCTCCTCGCTCGCCAGGTCGGCCGATCCGGCCATCAGCGATTCCATGATGTACTCGCTGCCGATGACGGGCGTGGAGCAGGTGTGGGCGTAGACCCGGCCGTTGAAGACCATGGGCCAGAGCATCCGGAAGCTCTGGCCGCGGAGGGCCCGCGAGGCCTGGATCGCGCCGGTCGAAAGCGAGAGCTTGTAGAGCGTCAGGTTCTCGGCGCCCACGTAGACGGCCGTGCCGTCGGACGCAATCCCTCCGTGGACGGGAGCGGCGAGCCGCGTCCGCCACAGCGGCGCCCCGCTGGCGGGATTGAGCGCGGTGACATAGCCGCCGTGGTCGGCGACGAGCAGGGCCGATCCGGCGACGCAGGGGGCGCCCGTGATCGTCTTGCCCGAGTCGTAGGACCAGGCCTGGCTCCCCGAGGAGACATTCAGCCCGACGACTTTTCCCGTGAGCGTGCCGAAGACGACGACGGAGCCGGAGACCGCGGCGGAAGCCCAGGTGCCCCCGGAGATCGACCCGGTCCAGAGCGTCGAGCCGTCGTTCGCGTCGATGCCGTAGGCGTTGCCGTCGATCGTGCCGACGAACACGCGGCCGGCAGAGAGCACCGGCTGGACGGAATCGGCGATCGTGAAGGGGACGGAGGCGGGAACCGGATAGGAATAGCCGCCGCGGGCCGTGAGATCGTCGGGCCAGCCCGCCTGGCTGTCCTTGTTGCGCAGCGTGGTGGCCGGCCCCATCCAGATCCAGCGGGCGCGGAAGGGCGGCGCGATGGAATCGAGGGTGCGCCCCGTGCGGCCCGCATCGTGCTGCAGCTGCGGCCAGTCGTCCGCGCCGGCCGCCCCCGCTGCGGCGAGCAGCAGGCAGACTCCGAGACAGAGTGTCTTAGTCATCAGATCCTCGCTCCCTAAAAAGACCGGCTCAGCGCCGGTTGTGCGAGAAGAGCCTGGGCGGAATGGCCAGCCCCGAGCTATCCGCCTGAAGATTGTCGTTGTCCGGCAGCTTCGCGCCCGGCGGCACGTAGCGCAGGATGCACTTCGAGTTCCCCTGGTCGTGCGCGTACTCGAGGACGAAGTCGTGCCAGCCCGCGGCCAGCTTGCGGCGGACGATGTTCCGCGCGATCGGATGGAACACGCCGCGCGCATC
>JACQFK010000606.1 GCA_016200125.1 Planctomycetota bacterium | reverse complement strand
GCAGAAGGGCGGGCTGCGGCTCGACGCGAGGGCCGCGCTGCTCAAGGGCGGCGAGAACGGACCGGCCGTCGTCGCCGGCGAGCCCGACAAGAGCCTCCTGATCCAGGTCGTGCGGCAGACCCACGCCGACATCAAGATGCCGCCGAAGGAGAAGCTCGCGGCCGACCAGGTCGAGGCGCTCGTCCAGTGGATCAAGGAAGGCACCCCCTGGGTCGAGGCGAAGCCCGCGGAAACCAGCGGACGTCTCGGAGATGCCTGGCACGACGCGAAGAACCCGATCGTCCGCATCTTCGCCGGCAAGCGGCTCGACCTCTGGTCGCTGAAGAAGGTCTCGCGGCCGGCGCCGCCCGCCGTCAAGAACGAGGCCTGGATCCGGACGCCGCTGGACCGCTTCGTCCTGGCGTCGCTGGAGCAGGCCGGCCTGGCGCCGTCGCCGGAGGCCGACCGCCGCACGCTGATCCGCCGCCTCACCTTCGACCTCACCGGGCTCCCGCCGACCCCTGAGGAGCTGAAGGCGGACGAAACCTACGAGCAGGCCGTCGACCGTCTGCTGGCGTCGCCGCGCTACGGCGAGCGCTGGGCGCGGCACTGGATGGACGTCGTCCGCTACGCCGACACCAACGGCTTCGAGCGCGACGAGCTGCAGTCGCAGATCTGGCGTTACCGCGACTACCTGATCCGCTCCTTCAACGCGGACAAGCCTTTCGGTCTGTTCATCGCCGAGCAGCTCGCGGGCGACGAGACGCGGCCCGACGACCCCGACGCGCTCCTCGCCACCGGCTACCTGCGCCTCGGACCCTACGACAGCACCGGCTCGATCTTCATGGAGGACGCCAAGAACCGGAACGAGCTGATGACGGACCTCGCCAACACGACGGGCTCCGCCTTCCTCGGCCTGACGATGGCCTGCGCCAACTGCCACGACCACAAATACGATCCGATCTCGCAGGCCGACCACTTCCGCCTCAGGGCCTTCTTCGCGGGCGTCAAGCGGCAGGACGACACCATCCTCGATCGCGGCCCAGAGCGCGAGCGCATCCAGAAGCACAACGACGCGATCGAGGCGCGGATCAAGCCCTGCAGCGCGCGGATCGCGGAGATCCTCGATCCCGCGCGCAAGGCCCACAAGGACAAGAAGGTCAGTGACGCCGACCTGGCGGCCTCGCTTGACGACGAGCTGCGCAACGAGCTGGCCTTCCACCGTCAGGCGGTCGACGACGAGAAGAAGGGCCTCCTCGAGTTCACGCGGGGGATGACCGTGCGCGACTCGGCCGCCAAGCCGCCCGCGACCCATCTCTTCTACCAGGGCGACTTCACCCAGCCGCGCGAGGAGATCGCGCCGGGCTTCATCTCGGTGCTCGACCCGAATCCCGCCCCCGTGAAGCCGGCCGGCGACTCCAGCGGCCGCCGCTCGGCGCTCGCGGCCTGGATCGCCTCGCCGGAGAACCCGCTGACGTACCGCGTCATCGTCAACCGACTCTGGCATCACCACTTCGGCCGCGGCATCGTCGCGTCGCCGAACGACTTCGGATACAGCGGCGTGAAGCCGACCCACCCCGAGCTGCTCGATGCGCTCGCCTCCGAGCTCGCCGCGAACGGCGGCTCGCTCAAGTCGGTCCACCGTCTGATCCTCCGCTCGGCGGCCTACCGGCAGCGCTCCGTCGATGATCCGTCGAAGCGCGCCGTCGATCCCGACAACCGCCTTTTCTGGCGGCAGAATCCGCGGCGCCTGGACGCCGAGGCGACCCGCGACGCCTTCCTCGCCGTCTCCGGAACGATGCTCCCCAAGGATTCCGGCCCGCCGGTCTGGCCGCCGGTGCCGCAGCACCTGCTCGACGCCCAGCCCGGCATCCTCGAGACCAAGAGCGACAAGGCCGCGCGCGATCGGAAGCAGGAATGGTTCACCGATCCGATCGAGACCACCGACGTCCGGAGCGTCTTCCTCGTGCAGAAGCGCGTGCTGACGCTGCCCTTCCTCCAGCCTTTCGACCTTCCGGACCTGAACGTCTCCTGCGGCCGGCGGGACGTGACGACCGTCGCGCCCCAGGCGCTGCAGCTGTTCAACAGCGGCTTCAGCGAGCGGATGGCCGTCGCCTTCGCGGCGCGGGTGGAGCGGGAGACGGGGGGCGTCGACCGCGCGATGTGGCTGGCGCTGGGCCGGCCGCCGTCGGAGGCGGAGCGGCGCCGCGCGGACGACTTCATCCGGCGCCACCGGCTGGTCGATTTCTGCCGCGTGCTCCTGAACGTCAACGAGTTCGTTTACGTGGACTGAACCATGAACCGACGCCACTTCCTCGAGACCTGTTGCAGCGGCGTGGGCGGCCTCGCGCTCTCCTCGCTGCTGTCCTCGGCCGCCCGCGCGCAGGAGCGGAAGGCGCTGGAGATCGATCCGCTCCGTCCGCTGACGCCGCGGCGGCCGATGTTCACGCCGCGCGCGAAGCGGGTCATCTTCCTGTACCAGTACGGCGGGCCGAGCCAGGTCGACACCTGGGACTACAAGCCGCTGCTCGCGCAGCTGCAAGGCAAGCCGGTGCCGGCGGAGATCAAGGCGAAGAAGGACAAGGTCGGCGGCGTGTTCAACGCCTGCCACGACAAGCTGATGGCCGGCCCCTGGACCTGGAAGCAGCACGGCGAGAGCGGGCTCTGGGCCACGGACCTCGTCCGCGCCACCGCGGCCCATGCGGACGACCTCTGTCTCGTGCGGTCGATGCAGGCGGAAAGCTCGAACCACGCGCCCGCGACCTACCAGATGAACACCGGCGTGATCCTGCCCGGGAAGCCGAGCCTCGGCTCCTGGCTTACGTACGGGCTGGGCTCGGAGAACCAGAATCTGCCCGGCTACGTGCTGCTCTTCAAGGTCGCCGGCCTGGGCGGCTCGCCCAACTGGTCGAACGGCTTCCTGCCCGCGGCCTTCCAGGGCACGCAGTTCCGTCACGAGGGGGATCCGGTGCTCGATCTCCGTCCGCCCGGCCAGTTCGCCGGCGCGCAGCGCGACACGCTCGACGAGATCCAGCGCTTCAACGCGGAGCACCGCGAGGCGAGGCCGGGCCTGCTCGACCTCGACGGCCGGATCGCGTCCTACGAGCTCGCCTACCGGATGCAGAGCGAGGCGCTCGACGTGGGCGACCTGGCGGGCGAGTCCAAGGCGACGCGGGAGAGCTACGGCGTCGACAGCAAGAACAAGAGCGAGGCGATGTACGGGCGCATGTGCCTGCTGGCGCGGCGCCTGAGCGAGAAGGGCGTCCGGATCGTCCAGCTCTACAACGCCGTCGACAAGCTCGGCTGGGACGGCCACGACAAGAACACGGAAAACCACAAGGCGAACGCCGAGCAGACTGACCGGCCGACGGCGGCGCTGCTCGCGGATCTCAAGCGGCGCGGGCTGCTGGACGAGACGCTCGTCGTCTGGGCGAGCGAGTTCGGGCGGACGCCGATGGAGCAGGGCAGCGCGGGGCGGAACCACAACCCCTACGGGTTCACGATCTGGATGGCGGGCGGCGGCGTGAAGGGCGGTCAGGCGATCGGCGCGACCGACGAGATCGGCCTGCGCGCCGAGGTCGATCCCCATCCGGTGAAGGACTTCCACGCGACGCTGCTGACCGCGATGGGCCTCCGCCCGGACGACCTCTTCTTCGAGCACAACGGCCGCCCCGAGCGCCTGACCGGAGTCGCCGGCACGTCGAAGATCATCCCCGGCGTCCTCGCCTGAGGTATCCTCTGTCACAAAACAACCAGTTTGTTTTGTGACATGTCACAAAATAGACTGGTTGTTTTGTGACAGGGGGACCATGAGAGTCTCACGAAGGATGGCGCTGGCGCTCCTTCTGGTTTGGGGATGCTCGGGACCGCCCCAGGCCGCCGAAGGGGGGCGCTTCAGCCTCGCGACCTTCAACGCCGACATCACGCCGCCCCTGGGCCACGCGCTCTGCGGCGGCATGGTGGCGCCCGCCGCGCGCATCGCCGACCCGCTCTCGGGCCGCGGGATCATCCTCCGGGGCGACGGCGAGCCCGTCGTGATCGTCGCGCTCGACTGGACGGAGCTGCGCAACGACGCCTACGACCGCTGGCGAAGCGAGCTGGCGAAGGCGGCGGGGACCACGCCGCGGCGCGTGCTGCTCTCCTGCGTCCACCAGCATGACGCTCCTTATGCCGACCTCGAGGCGCAGCGGCTGCTCGATACCCAAGGATTCAAGGGCTTCCACGTCGACCCGGAGTTCCACGAACGGGCCCTGCAGACCGTCGCGGCGGCCGTCCGGGAAGCCGTCCCCCGGAGGATCACGCACCTCGGGATGGGCCAGGCGGAAGTCGACCGCGTCGCCTCGAACCGCCGCGTCGTGGTCGACGGCCGCGTGAGCTTCAAGCGCTACAGCAAGACGGCCGATTCCGCGATCAAGGACGCGCCGGAGGGGCTGATCGATCCCTGGCTCAAGGCGCTGAGCTTCTGGGACGGCGACCGCGTGCTCGCGGTGCTGTCGGCCTACGCGGTTCATCCGATGAGCACCTACGGGGGCGGGGCGGTGTCGGCGGACTTCCCGGGTCTGGCCCGCGCGCGGCGCGAGCAGTGCATGCCGGGCGTCTTCTGGATGTATGTATCGGGCTGCAGCGGGGACGTGACGGCGGCGAAGTACAACAACGCCGACGCCGCGTCGCGGCAGGCGCTGGCCGACCGGCTTCATCTGGCCATGACCCACGCGTTCCAGAAGACCCGCCGCGTGCCGCTGGAAAACATCGGGATGCGGGTCGAGGAGCTCCGCTTCGACCTGCCTCAGCCGGCGGCGGCGATGGAGAAGACGCTCGCCGATCCCGCGGCGTCGAAGTCGGCGCGCCTCATGGCCGCGCTCGGGCTGAGCTGGGCGAAGCGCACGGCGCGCGGGCAGCCGATCGAGGTCGCGGCCCTGGATTTCGGTCCCGCCCAATATCTGCTCCTGCCGGCGGAGGCCTTCGTCGAATTCCAGCTCGCCGCGCAGCGCGCCCGGAAGGACCAGTTCATCGTCGTCGCCGGCTACGGCGAATGCGGCCCGGGCTACATCCCGACCGAGGCGGCGCGAAAAGAGGGTTACGTCGAGGAGCACGGCTACTGCTGGGTCGCCGCCGGGGCGGAGGAGAAGCTGCTCCGGGCGATCGGCGACGCCCTAAAGTGACACACGCCGGCCGCTGCGGTCGGGGCGCAGGCCCGCGCTGAGGATCTCCTGCGCCGCGAGCCCCGTCTCGGCGCTGCAGAGGTGCTTGAAGGGCCGTCCCGTCCGCAGGCAATGGACGAAATGCTCGGGGCCGTCGCGGGCGCCCGCGGGAAGGGCCGGCAGGGCGATCTCCTTCCGGTTCAGGCGGTCCGCCCCCCAGTGCGAGAACTCCCCCGGCTTCGTGTGCGTGTGGATGAGCTTGCCCCGCACGGTCTCAAGCGTGCCGTCGACGCCGAGGAAGAGCAGATCGTGGAAGTCGGGATTCTGGGTCCACGACGCCTGCGAGAGCACCGTGCGCTTCGGCCAGAGGCCGATGACGAGCGCATTGTCGTCGACGGGGAAGTTCGGCTTGACGAGATTGCCGGCGACGCCGAGCACCTGCTTCGGCTTTCCCCAGAGCATCGACATGATCGCGGCGCCGTAGCAGCAGTAGTCGACGAGGGCCCCCGCGCCGTTCAGCTTCGCGTCGTAGAGCCAGCCCCAGAAGTAGGGCGAGCAGCCCGCCTCCTTGGGCCCCTGGTGGGCCATGTGGATGCGGGCGTGGAAGACGTGGCCGATCAGGCCCGACTTCACGAGGTCGAGGGCGCGGACCACCGAGGGATTCCACGCGAGCGGCCAGTTGACCATGATCCTGATCTTGTGCCGCCGGGCGGCGGCATACATCCGGCGGGCTCCTTCGGCCGTGTGGGCCATCGGCTTCTCGACCAGGGCGTGAAGCCCCCGCGCGGCGGCCGCCTCGACGATCGGGACGCTTCCGGCGTTCGAATCGCAGACCAGGACCGCGTCGGCCTCGACCTTCTCGAAAAGGTCGCGCGGCCGTTCGAAGAGCGTCTTCACGCCGAACTCCTTGCGGAGCTTCTCGCGCAGCGGACGGTTCGGGTCCGCGCCGCCCACGATCGAAACGCCCGGGATTTTCCGGAAGTCCGGCAGCATCTTCCACACGTGGTCGTGGACGAGGCCGGCGACGACGAGGCGGAAAGGTTTCATAGGCGAGCCATTCTACGGAGCGACGGCCACATTTCGAGCGGAATCCGCTTTGTCCTTCACAGGAGGGCCGCATGAATAACGCCGCTCTGCTGCTCCTGCCGCTGTTCCTCGGAGCCGCTCCCCAGGAGAAGGGGATCTCGCTGAAGTATCCGGGCGACGCGGGGATCGGGCGCGATCCCGACGTCCTGCTCGCGGAGTCCTTCGAGACCGACGCCTGGCGGAAGACCTGGCAGGAGATCTCCCATCCCGAGCTGAAGGAGGTCGAGACCGATCCCTCCCTGGTGCTGACGGGCGCCCGCTGCCTGCGCCTGCCCTTCACGCCCGAGAGCGGCGACAACGGCGCGGGCTGGATGCACTACTGGTGGGAGGGATCGCAGGAGGTCTACCTGCGCTACTCCTTCCGCCTCTCCAAGGGCGGCGACTGGCGGAACAACAAGCTGCTCCAGCTGCACGGCCACCCGGTCGGCGAGCGCTACGGCCCGGGCGCGGGAAAGAAGCCGACGGGATTCGACACGATGTGCAGCGGCACCGGCGTGGGCGGCAACCAGGGGCCACCCTGGACCCGCGTCATGCTGTATACCTATTGGCCCCACCAGAAGGGGCCCTGGGGGGACAACGTCCTGACGAACCAGGGCGTCGAGCCGAAAATCAACGAAGAAGAGTGGACCTGCTACGAGGTGATGGTCAAACTCAACGATGTCGGCAAAGAGAACGGCGAGCAGCGGCTCTGGATCAACGGCCGCCTCAGGGTCGAACAGACGGGGATGGAATGGCGCAAGACGGACAAGCTCGTGGTGAACAACATCATGATCTCGACCAACACGTCGGAGCCGCCCAAGCCGGGCACCCGCCGGACGGTCTGGATCGACGGCATCGTCCTGGCCAAGCACTACATCGGACCGATGCAGCCGAAGAAGCCCAAATGAAACCGGTCCTCCTCGCAGCGGCGCTTCTGCTGGCGGCCGCGTTCCCCGCCTTCGCCCAGCAGGATCAGCGCCAGCCCTGGACGACGTCGCACCTCACGGGCTCGCCGGAGCCGCCGCCCCCGTACCGGCTCGATCGCGTCTTTCCCAAACTCAAGTTCGACCATCCGCTGGAGATCGTCCGGATTCCGGGATCGGAGCGTTTCGCGATCATCGAGCACCACCAGGAGCACCTGGGACGGATCTTCACGTTCCCGGGCGATCCCGACTGCGCGAAGCCCGATCTCTTCCTCGATCTCCCGCGCGAGATCCGCGGCTGGGAGAAGACGGCGGACTGCAAGGGCGTGGGCGCCGCGTACGGGATCGCGTTCCCTCCCGACTTCGAGAAGAACCGGACCTGCTACGTCTGCTACGTGCTCGAACACAAGGTCAAGGGGAAGAACCTCCCGCTCGGCTCGCGGATTTCGCGCTTCACCGTGACGCGGACCGATCCGCCGCGCGCGGATCCCGACAGCGAGGTGATCCTCCTGGAGTGGCTGGAAGGCGGGCACAACGGCTGCTGCCTGCGCTTCGGGCCCGACGGGTTCCTCTACATCTCGACGGGCGACGGCACGGCGCCCAATCCGCCGGACGCGCTCCGGACGGGGCAGGACCTGAGCGACCTGCTGAGCTCGATCCTCCGCATCGACGTCGACCGCGCGGAGAACGGGAAGCCCTACGCGATCCCGCGGGACAATCCGTTCCTCGCGACCCCCGGCGCCCGTCCCGAGATCTGGGCCTACGGCTTCCGGAATCCCTGGCGGATGGACTTCGATCCGGCGACGGGGAATCTCTGGGTGGGCGACGTGGGCTGGGAGCGCTGGGAGATGCTCTTCCGCGTCGTGCGCGGCGGCAACTACGGCTGGAGCGTGATGGAGGGCCCGAACCCGGTGAACCCCGCGGGGAAGCGCGGGCCCACGCCGATCCTTCCCGCCGCGATGGCGATCGAGCATCCGGAGGCCGCGTCGATCACGGGCGGCCGGGTCTACCGCGGCTCGCGGCTGCCGGAGCTCAAGGGGAAGTACGTGTTCGCGGACTTCGAGATGTTCCACGTCTTCGGCGCGCGCTGCGAGGGCGACACCCTCTCGGAACGGCAGGAGCTGGCGCGGACCGAGGAGCGCGTGGTCGCCTTCGCCGAGGACAAGGACGGCGAGCTGCTCCTCCTGGACTACCTGGGCGGCGGCATCCACCGGCTGGTCCCCAACGACCGCGGCCGGCACAATCCGGATTTCCCGCGGAAGCTGAGCGAGACCGGGCTTTTCCAGTCGCTGACGGAGGGGACTCCCGCCCCCGGCGTCGTCCCCTACTCGGTGAACGCGTCCCAGTGGCTCGACCACGCGACGGCCGAGCGCTATGTGGCGCTGCCCGGCACGAGCTCGGTCGCGGTTCAGTGGGGCCGGCCCACCTTTCCGAAGGACATGGTGCTCGCGAAGACGCTTTCGCTGGAAATGGAGCGGGGGAAGGCCGGGAGCCGGCGCCGCCTAGAGACGCAGGTCCTTCACTACGACGGCCGGGACTGGCAGGGCTACTCCTACGCCTGGAGCGACGATCAGAAGGATGCCCTGCTCGTGGGCCCGGCCGGCGCGGAGAAGGCGCTCGTCGTCGCCGACGCCGGTGCGCCCGGCGGCCGCCGCGAGCAGAAGTGGACCTACTTCGCCCGCGCCGCCTGCGCGGGCTGCCACACCGTCTCCTGGCCCCGCTTCCTGACGTCGTTCAACGATCCGCAGCTCGACCGCGGGGGACAGGTCGAGCGACTCCGCGCGATGGGCCTGATCGCCGCGACCTCGAAGGACTCGGGCCTCTCGCTTGCGGGCGGCCCGGGAGAGACCAAGAAACTCTGCGATCCCGGCGACGCCGCGGCGGAGCTCGACGCGCGGGCTCGGTCCTATCTCCACGTCAACTGCGCCGTCTGCCACCGGCCCGGCGGCGGCACGTCTTCGATGCTCGATCTACGCCGGGACCGCTCTCTCCAGGAAACCTTCGCCCTCGGCGTCCCGCCCGCGCTCGGGACCTTCGGGCTCGACGGGGCCGCGATCCTCGCGCCGGGCGATCCGTCGGGCTCGGTCCTGTTCTACCGCATGGCCAAGCTCGGGCACGGCCGGATGCCGCACGTGGGGTCGACGCTGGTGGATGAAGCGGGGCTCGCGCTCATCGGCCGCTGGATCGAAGGGCTCCCGGGAGGGAAGGATCCCAAGCCCTGCGCCACGCGGGAGGCGCTCGACCGGATGCGCGCCGTCGACGGGGGCCGTCTGGCGCCGGAGGCGCGGCAGGAGGCCGTCCGCCAGGGGATCAGCCATTCCGACGACGCGGTGAGGGGATTGTTCGAGCGCTTCGTGCCCGCCGACCAGCGCCCGAAGCGGCTCGGCACGAAGATCCAGCCCGCGCAGATCCTCCCGCTCAAGGGCGACGCGGAGCGGGGCCGCCTGCTGTTCTTCGAAAGCGCGAGCCTCCAGTGCCGCAACTGCCACGCAGTGGCGGGCCGGGGCGATTCGTACGGGCCGGACCTGAGCAAGATCGCCGCGAAGCTCAGCCGCGAGAAGCTCCTGGAGAGCATCCTCGAGCCGTCGAAGGACATCGATCCCAAGTTCGCCGGCTACATCGTGCAGACGGACCAGGGGGCGGTCTACAGCGGGCTGCTGCTCGAGAAGAGCGCCGAGGCCGTCGTGCTCAAGGACGCGCAGAAGAACGTGATCCGCCTCAAGGCGGCGGCCGTGACTCAGATGGCGGCGCAGAAGACGTCGATCATGCCGGAGTTCCTGCTGCAGAGCCTCACGGCGTCGGAAGCCGCGGACCTGATCGAGTTCCTCTCCTCGCTGCGCTAGTACTTCCAGACCTCCAGCGCTTCGGGGAGACTTCCGGCCTCGCTGCACTCGCCGAAGGCGGCGGGCGCCTTGCCGATGAACCGGATCTTGCGGGGCGCGAAGGCTTTCGCGACCTCCGGAATGTCCGTGATCCGGAGGACGTTCAGCAGCGCCGGACCCTGCGCGTGCGAGGACGGCGGATTCTGCAGGACAACGCCGCCGACCCTCGGATCCAGCAGCCCTGCGTAGAGTCCCAGCACGCCCATGCCGTCCTTTCCGTAGACGGTGATCGAGGAGGCGGGGATCTTCTCCTCGGTCGCGATCCACTCGACCGCGCGGAGGATGTCCCACACCTGCATCGAGGCGATCGTGCGGCCGACCCAGGAGGCCGAGCGCTCGATGTCGGCGTACTCCCGCGCCGTCACCGGGTGCTCGGTGAGACGGGGCATGAGGATCAGCACGCTGCAGCGGCCGTAGACGGGCAGCAGCTCGTCGTGGTCCATCGGATGGATCGTGTCGCCGGCCCGCTTCACGTAGAGCAGGAGCGGCGTGTCCTTGCCGATCTTCTTCGGCGTCAGGAGCCGCGCGCGGACCGGCACGCCGCGCTCCGTGTCGAAAGTCAGCTCCTTGAAATCGGCATAGCGCGCGGCCCAGCCGCCCGTGTCGCGGCCCACCCGGGTTTCGAAGGGGATCCGCCCCTTGGGGAACCAGCGGAAGACCTTGTCGCCGAGCTCGCGGATCAGCTCCTCGCGGCCGGCGGGCTTCGTCGCGCCGACGAAGGATTCCTGGATCCGGTAGTTGAGCGCGTCGGCCGGGAGACGGGAGAGGCAGGCGAGCGTCTCGGGCGTCTCCCGCGGCTCCTTCGGGATCGGCTCCAGCTCCAGCGGCGCCGCGTCGCCCCTCAGCCAGCGGTTCATCCACTGCCGCGCCTCCTTGCGGAACAGCGGCGGGTCGCTGTGGCCGACGTCGTCGTCGACCTCCTTGATCCGCTCCGAGCTCCTCCCCTCGTAGAGGTCGAAGACGATCTTCGAGCGGCGATAGACCTCGTGGTAGCCGTCGGGCGGGAAGTCGCCGTCGCGCTGCCCGCTGCAGATGAGCAGCGGCCGGGGCGCGATCAGGGCGCCGACGACGGGGAAGTCGACCAGGAAGGTGTTGTTGAAGTAGATGCAGTCGCACTGGCCCGCCGCGACCCAGTGGGCGGCCTGCGAGCCGAAGGTGTAGGTCGAGCAGACCGGCGCCGCGACGGCGATGCGGTCCTCCACGGCCGCGGTGAACCAGGTCGTCGCGCCGCCGCCGGAAATGCCCGTCAGCCCGATGCGCGTCCGGTCCACCTCGGGGCGCGTCTCGAGCCAGTCGACGGCGCGGATCGCGTTCCAGACCTCGACGCCGGAGGGGATGTAGCCGCGCGACTGCCAGTCCCAGAGGTTGAGGTCGTGCAGGCCATGGTGGACGCCGGCGACCTCGCCGAATTCCAGCGTGTCCAGGATCAGGCAGGCATATCCGTGCTCGACGTACCAGTGGACCCTGTCCTGGTATCCCACCTTCGCCCCCATCGGATGGGGACTGTGGCCGCAGACATAGAGGACCGTGGGGAGCGGGAGCGCGGCGTTCTTGGGAAGGTAGAAATTGCCGGTCACGTAGAGCCCCGGCCGGCTCTGGAAGACGAGCTTCTCGATGCGGTAGGCCGGACGGTCCACCGTGCCCGTGATCTCGGCCTTGAGCGGCGTGCGCTCCGGCAGCGGGTCGAGGCCGAGCATGTAGAGCAGCTGCCGCTTGAGCCCGGGGCGCCGCGCCTTCCAGTCGTCGAGCGAGGGGACGTCCAGGAGCGATTTCGCGGACAGCTCGGCGGCGACGGCCTTGAGATGCTCGACGACCTTCTCGTGCCGTTTCGCGGGCGTTTCCTGCGGGAGCGGCAGCAGGGAGAGAAGTGCGGCGACGGCGGCGATCTTCAGGATCATGGTCCCCCCCCCAGGTCAGGGTTTCTTGAGCGGTCCGATGTAGGCCGTGGCGACGACGATCTGGTCCACCCAGTGGGTCTGGTCCTTGGGCGAGCCGGGGTGGAAGTAGGGCCCGATGAAGAAGAGGTTGAGCATCAGGTCGGCATGGGCCGCGTCGCGCAGGGGGAGGCCCTCGGCGTCGCTGACGGGCTTGCCGTTGACCCAGACCTTGACCGCGCCGTCGCTCTTGCCGGGCGAGGAGAGCTTCACCATGTACTCGACGCAGTGCCACTTCATCGCCTCGATCTTGTCGGGCCGGGCCTTGTTCCAGGGGACGCCGCTCGAGACGACCGGGTTGGTCCCGAGGTTGAGCTTCTTGAGGATGGCGCCCCAGTCCTTCATCTCCTGCCGGGGCGTTCCGATCCCCGCGAAAGTGTCGGCGCTCTGCGTGAAGTCGAGAAGGACGTGGATCTCGGTGTCCGTGGGCCCCTTGAAGTCGCCGACGTAGCCGTAGAGCCCGGAGTCGTGGGGGCCGTAGCCCTGGGGCCAGCTCCAGTCCTTCTCGAACATCCGGTAGTAGCGGACGTAGACGCAGTCGCTGGGCTTGAGGACGCGGAACATGCCGCCGGAGTTCTGCTTGCCGGTCTTGAGGTTGTACTGGAGGCAGCGCTTGCCGCCGGCGGCCGGGACCTTGTCGCTGATCTCCATGCCCAGGCCGGGGCCGAACTTTACGCCGTCGAACCAGCCGCCCGGCTTCATCCAGGTGACGGTCTTCGGATCCGATTCGAAGTTCTCGGTGAAGAGGACGCGCGGATCGCGCTCCAGGCCCTCGTCGCCGGGATAGAGCGAGGCCAGCCCCTCCTTGGGGACGGGCTTCTCGCCCTGTCCGGAGAGCAGCAGCGCGGCGAGCAGGAGCAGGACCTTGTTCACATGGAGCTAAAGGCGGCGGGCGGGAGAATGTGGCCGGAATCGGGCGTAAGGATGAAGGAGGAACCCCCATGAAGCTGATCCTTCTGATGGTCGCGGCCCTGGCTCCCGCGCAGGACGCCGACGTGACCCTCAGCGGCAGCCTGGTGTGCAACGGCGGCTGCATCCCCGATCCGAAGCCGGGAGACCACGGACTCGCGGTCTTCGCCCTCGACGGCTCCCCGGAGATCCGCGCGGAAGTCGACCGGATCGTGAAGGAGTTCTATCCGGACAAGGGGCTCGACGCCGACGCCGCCCAGAAGCTGATGGACCAGTACAGCGCGAAGCTCAAGTTCCGCCTCGCGCCCGACAGCCCGGCGCTGAAGGAGGGCAGGAACACGGGGAAGAACCACTACTGCATGCCGGCGACGGCCAGCGCGGTGACCGGCCGAGTGTCGGAAAAAGACGGCGTGAAGTGGATCAGCGCGACGAAGATCGAGGCGGCGAAGCTGAAATTCCCCGAACGCATGCTCGCGGCCGACCAGCCCTTCGCGAAGTCCGACCGGCCGCCCGTCGTCCTCAAGATCAGCGACACGCTCTCGCTGACCTGCGTCCCCATCCCCCCCGGCAAGTTCCTCATGGGCACGCCCCTGTACATGTGGCCCTACTTCGTGGAAGAGTATCCCCACGTCGTGACGCTCACGCGGACCTTCTACCTGGCCGAGATCCCCGTCACCCAGGACCTGTACCAGGCGCTGATGGGCGCCAATCCCAGCCGGGAGAAGGATCCCCAGCTTCCGGTGGAGAATCCCCCCTTCGCCGACCTCGGGAAGTTCTGCAGCCTCCTCTCGGAGAAGAACGGCAGGAAGGTGCGGCTGCCGACCGACGCCGAGTGGGAGTATGCCGCGCGGGTCGGCACCTCCAATCCGCCCTTCGCGGAGAAGTACCGCGGGCAGAACAGCAGCGGGCCGAACGGATTCAAGGCCCCGCTCAAGGTCAAGTCGAAGAAGCCCAACGCCTGGGGCCTCTACGACATGGCGAGCTGCTGGTGGGAGATCACGGGCGACAAGGGGATGTACAACGTGCGCCGCAGCGAGACCGACCCCGCCTATCCGCCCGGGGTCGAGACGGCGAAGACCCAGCGGAGCGGCCGGGGCATCGTCAAGGACGGCTGGTCGATGGGGACCCACGAGTTCATCACCGAGAAGCCCGACTACGCGGGCCAGAAGTTCCGGGTGCTGGTCGAAGGGGAGTAGGCCGGCGCTTCCGGATTTCCGATTTCGTGCTAAGGTCCGCCGATCCGCGACCTTTAGGGGAAGAGCGATGAGCCCTCCGAAAATCACCCGGGATTTCCTGCAGAACCGGCAGGCGCTGCTGGGCTACCTCTTCGCCCTGACCCGGGACCAGCTGGTCGCCGAGGAGGTCTTCCAGGAGGTCGCCCTGGCGATCCTGGAGGAGGCCTCCTCCGGCCGGCAGGTCGACCCCTTCCTCCCCTGGGCGCGGGAGGTGGCGCGGCGCCGGGTCCTGGAGTACTACCGCAAGTCCGCGCGGGCCCCGCTGAGCGAGTCGATGATCGACCTCGTCGGCCGCTCCTTCCAGGAGAACGAGGAGGCGCCCGAGCAGGACAGCCGCCGCCTCGTCTCCCTCCGCGAGTGCCTCCAGAAGCTGCCCGACCGCGCCCGGCAGGCGATCGACCTCCGCTACAACGTTCGACTGGGGATCGAGGCGATCGCCCAGTCCCTCTCCTG
>JACQFK010000583.1 GCA_016200125.1 Planctomycetota bacterium | reverse complement strand
GTCTGGGTCAGCGAGTTCGCCGAGCCGCCGTCGTGGTTGCCCAGCGTGGGCCAGACGACCGACTTGCGGAGCATCGCCGGATAGGCGTTCGTGGCGCCGAACACCGCGTTCTGGAATTCCGCGTCGGTGCCGGCGGTGTAGGCGTTGTCGCCGAGCATCAGCCAGAGGTCGGTGTGCGTGGTCCCCGTGTAGGTGTAGTAGGCGTCGCGGACCGCCTTCTGGCTGCTGTTGTTCGTCCCGGCGTCGCCGAGGACCCAAATCCGCGTGTTCTTCGCGACCCCCGGGGTCGGCGACGTCAGGAAGAACGTGTTCGCGTCGGGGCCGGAGAGCGTGGCGGTCGTCGACCCGACGGAGTAGAAGTACTTCGTATTCGCAGCGAGCCCGGTGATCGTGACGATGTGCTCGGTGGTCGACGTCGCATTGTCGGTGATCGTCGGGAGCGGAGAGACGAGCGTCGTTCCGTATCGGACCCGGCTGTTGGTCGCGACGTCGGTCCGCCAGCGGACGATGATCTGGCTGTTCGTGCCCTGCTGCAGATAGGGTCCGCGGGTGACCGTCTGGGCCGACGCCGGCGCCGCCCAGGCCGTCAGGATCAGGGCGACTGCAAGACAGGACGCTCCGAGGTGTCTCATTTGATCGTCTCCAGCGCGGCCCGCACCCTCGATTCCAGATCCTGCGTGAATTTCGTCTTCCGCCGGCCCGACGGCAGCGCTTCGATCGACGCGAGCGCCGCCCGGAAGGCCCGGGCGGCTTCCGGCGCCCGCCCGGCCCGGACCAGGATGTCGCCGCGGCGGGCGAGCCAGAGATCCTGACGCTCCGAAGTCCGGGCGACGTCCTCGAGGCGCGCCAGCGCCGCATCAACCTTCCCGACCTCCAGTTCGAGGTCGATCAGCGCCAGCTGAAGAGGAAGGACCGGACCGATCTTCCGCAGCCCCTCTTCCAGTCCCCGAAGGGCCTCGTCGCGGCGGCCCTCCGAGCGGAGGATTTCGGAACGCTCGATGAAGTTCTCGGGCCGGGGCTCCTCGAGCCGGGTGAGGCCGAGGGAATAATCTTCGACGGCGCCGGCGCGGTCGCCCAGCCTGGCCCGGGCGCGCGCCCGTTCGATGAGCGCCTCTCCGTGGCCGGGCTCGCGGGCGAGGAAGCGGTCGAGCGATGCCTTGGCCCGGCCGGGATCGCCCGACTGGTTCGCCAGGCGGCCGAGCGCGAGATCGACGACCGCCATCTCGGGATCGCAGCTTGCCGCGCGCTCCAGGTCCGCCCGCGCGGCCTTCCAGTCTTCGTGCATCCTATGGAGCTCGCCGCGCCGGAAGTGGAGGATGGCCCGGCCGGGCTCAAGCTCGATCTGCCGGCTCAGGCGGGCGATCTGGATTTCGAGATCCTCGTGCGCAGCGACGGCGCCGCCCGCCAGGGCGGAAAGCAGCAGCAGCGCCCGGACCCACAAGCCCATTCGATGTCCTCCCCGGAATGCCTGTCAATGACCGGAATCCGGCCGGCATGTCGGGAAAAGCGTTTTCCCGGGTCAGCGTGGAGCGACGGTGTAGGTGAGCGTGAGCTTCGGCCGCAGGTCGGGAGCGGCGGATTCGCGGGAGTGGTACTTGAAACCGTCGCTGTTGGTGTCGTTGGCGATCAGGAATCCGTGGTTCGACTCGGGCTTCCGGATCCAGCCCTGGATGACCGCCTCCGCCGCCGGGGTGAGCAGGATCGGAATCGGGCCCTTCACGCGCGGTGCGACGGTGCCGAGCGCCTCCGCGCCCCGTTCGAGGGTCGACTTGATCCCCGGGACGCGCCAGGGCTGCTGCGGCGCCGCCAGGAGCCAGGTCGCGTCCGCCTCGCTCCAGCCGCGCTTCATCTCGTAGAACGAGTAGCCCCTGCCCAGCGATGCGTCCACGACGTTGAGCGTGATCACGGCCGAGCGGACCACCGCGCCCGGGGGAAGGTCCGAAAGATCCCACTTGATGAGTCCGTAGATCTTCTTCCCGTCCACCTCGTCGCCGTCGACTTCGAGCACCTCCGCCGTGCCGAAGGCGCGGGACGGATCGGCGCCCGAGATCGACGTATCCCTCGTCCCCGCGTAGCCCGGCCCGTCCTGGAAGTCCCGCGTGTGCAGGGTCGGCTTCGATTCCAGCTTCTGGCCCTTCGCCGCGATCGACGTGTGGCCGGCGGCCACTTCGACGGAAGCTCCGTCGGGCGTCCGCGTCATCCGCACGCGTCCTTCGCGGACCTCGAGCCGCGTCGACTCCGGGGTCACGGCGACCGAGAACTGCGTGCCCAGCACCGTGATCTCGGCATGGGGCGTCGTCACGCCCACCGAGCGGCCGGCCGGCTGCTTGAGGACCGTCGCCGAGACGGAGCCGCGCGAGAGGGTGAAGCCCCTCTTTCCCTGTCGCTCCTGGAGGCGTTCGACCGTCGAGTCGGGACCCAGGTCGATCCGGGTGCCGTCCGGGAACTCGATCCCCGCCGCGCCTCGAACGACCTCCACGCCCTCCTCCGGCGCGAGCCCCTCGCCCGCCACGGCTGTGCGCCGCCCGGCCGGGGAGACCACGTGGACGTCGCCGGCGACGCGGCCCATCAGGGCGACGACCGTCCGGGCCGGCTTCTCCGCTTCCGCAGGCCGGGTCTCCGGAATCTTCTCTCGCGGCAGCTCGACCGGAAGCGACGGCGTCGGGGGCGTCGGAGCCGGCGGCAGGGGCGGCGCCGGCGCGGGAGGCAGGGGCGCGCGCTCCGGTTCCGGACGCGGGGCGGGTGGACGCTCCGGCTCCGCCGGCGGCGCCGGCGGCGTTTCGGCGCGGACCGGAGCGGCCGGCGCCGTCCGCACCAGCGGCTTCTCCTCCTTCGGGGAGGGCATCCGCCCCGGAGTGACGAGCGCGATCATGAACAGGGCCGCGGCGGCGAAGCCCGCCGCCCAGCCGATCCAGGCGCGGCCCGGCTGCGGCGCTGGAGCCCGCTTGCGGATCTTCCGGTTGCCCTGGCGGTCCGCCTCGGCGACCCGCTGCAGCGCCGCCTCGCCCAGGAGCGTCCATTCCTGCACGAACTCCGAGAAGGCGCGGGCGCCCTCCTCCGTGGAGAGGAGCGCGGCCAGCTCGCGCGCGCCGGCCTCGTCGAGCTGGTTCCTGAGGTAGCGTTCGAAGAGCGCTTCGCTCATCCCCTCGCCTCCATCGCGGGCAGCTGCCGCCGCACGCAGTCGTGGAGCTGCTTCCGGAGGCGCGACAGCGACAGCCGGACCGCGTTGACGCTGCGGCGGTGGAGCTGCGCGAGGCTTTCGCAGGACAGCGATTCGGCATAGAAGCCCGACAGGAGCCCCGCCGACCGGGGATCCAGGTGGGAGATGCAGCGCTGGAGGGCCTGGCGGCGGAGCCGCTGGAGGTCGGCGATCTTCTCGTCCAGCCCCCGCTGCATCGACGCCGCGACGCAGGCGAGCAGCTCCTCCTCGACGGGCGTGAGCTTCTTCGCCCGCGCCGCCTCGAGGGATTTGAAGTGGACGATCTGCCGGACCCAGAGGAAGAGGCTCGTGCCGGGCCGGAACTCGGCCCACTTGTTCATGACGACGATGAAGGAGTCCTGGACCACGTCCTCCGCCTTCACCCAGTCGCGGAGGAGCGCGAAGGCGTAACTCAGCAGCGCCTCCCGGTGGCGGAAGGCCCCCTTCACCACGTCGTCCCGGTTCATGTCGGCCATTGTAGAGAATCCCCTCATCGATGACCCCAGATCCTGCGACATGTCGGGAAAAGCGGAATCCGGGTCACTTCCGGGGATCGACCGCGGGTTCGATCAGGAGCGGCGGAATGAACTTCGACGCGATCGCCTCCCAGGGCACCAGCTTGTAGTTCTGGTTCGCCGCGGGGCGCGTGTTCACGTCGTCCTGGGCGACGAAGAGCCCCTTCGAAAAGGCGGGCCCGAGCGCGGCGCTGGTCACCTCGATCCCGTCCGTGCCGCTCACGCCGTCCACCGCCCCGTCGCCGATCCGGAAGCTGCCGACGTACTTGTTCGTCCCGCCGCGCTCGTAGATCACAAAGGTGCTGCTGCCCTGGCTCGAGGCCAGCAGGTACCCGCGTCCGCCGCCGGCGTCGTAGAGGGCAAGACCCTCGATGTCGGCCTTGAGGTGGCCTCCCTTCCCCGCCGTGTCCACGCGGACGCGGGCGTCGCCGTCGCCGGGCTCGGCGCCGTACTTCCAGATCGCGACGTTCTCTTCGGCGATGTAGAAGAACCCCAGGGCGTCGTCCGCGACGCAGCCCTCGACGATGCTGCCGAGCTTGAACTCCCGCGTCTTCGAGCCGGCGACCCTTCCCGACCCGCCGTCGTGGAGCTCCCACTGCTGGGTCAGGCCGGCGCGGTCGTTGACGAAGTACGAGTACTTCCCGCTCTTCGCGCTGCGGAACATGCAGGATCCGTAGGGGACGAGGCCGAGGCCGGCGATCTCCCCGGCCGGCTCCAGCCGCCCGGCCGCCGCATGAATCTTGTAGAACCGCAGGGTGCGGTCGGTCTGGTTCCCCACCCCGACCAGGTCCACCCGCTCGTGGGCCGTCCCGTCCGCGAAGGAGCCCGCCAGCGGGAACCCGTATCTCAGGTCCACGTTGTTGAGGTGCTTGACGTCATCCAGCACCTGGAGTTCGCGGCCGTCGAGGCCGTAGACGCAGAGGCCCCCGCCCTTGTCGTCGCCGAGGATGAGGCTCTTCGAGGGATCGGAGGGATGGACCCAGATCGCCGGGTCGTCGGCCGCGTCGCCGGAGTGGCGGACGGGGGCGGTCTCGACCGTCGCTTCGACCGTCACGACCGGATCCTGGACCGCCGGCCGGGACAGCGCGGCCAGCAGGACCGCGGCGATCGCCTGCGAGGTCTTCACTGCATTCTAATGATCCGCGGAGCGCGAAAGTGTCGGGATCGCGGCTATTCGATCGCGAGGCAGACGCCGCAGAGGCCGTCGCGCTGGACGATCCCCCGGAGGCAGTTGCCGCAGATGCCGCGGCCGCACTTCGGGCAGGAGCGGGCCCTGCGCTCGCGGAGGCCGCCGCACACGGGGCAGGCGACCTCGTCGCCGCGCGTGGACAGGTCGATCTGCTTCGGCACGTTGAGCGCCTCGCCGCAGACGCTGCACTTGACGGCCTTGGCGGGCATGATCGACTCGCAGAAGCCGCACTTGATCTTGCGCCCGGTGGTCTTGAGCGCCTCCGGCGCGGCGCCGCGGCGGCAGCCTTCGAAGTCGGCCAGGAATTCCTCCACGCTGCCGTAGCGGTTCGCGCGGTTGCGCGCCATGAGCTTGAGGGCGACGGCGGACAGCCCCTCGCCGACCTCGGGCTTCAAGGCCACCGGGCTTTTCGGGACGGCCTTCAGGTGCAGGTCGGCGTATTCCTTGGGCGAGCGGGCCCGGAAGGGGTACTCTCCGCAGAGAAGCGCGTAGAGCATCACGCCCAGCGAGTAGAGGTCACTCCGACCGTCGGCCGGACGGCCGATCCAGATCTCGGGAGGGATGTAGGGGGGCGTCCCCACGACGAGGCCCTGGTACTCGTCCTTCGAGGTGGAGTCGCGCACGAGGCCGAAGTCCATGATCTTGGCGCGGCCTTCGGGGGTGACGATGACGTTCTCCAGCTTGAGGTCCCGGTGGACCAGCCCCTCGTTGTGCATCGCCCCCAGGCCGCGCGCGACGTCGCCGATGATGCCGTAGATCTCGTCGACCGGCAGGGCCCCCGATTCCTCGTACATGTCCTTGAGCGTGGTCCCCTCGAGGAATTGCATGACGATGTAGAACAGCGCCCCCTGGAGGCCGACGTCGTAGACGTGGACGATGTTGGGATGCTCGATCTTCGCGAGCGCGCGGGCCTCGACGAGGAGCTTGTCGAGCGTGTCCTTCGCCTGGGCGTCGACCTGGACGACCTTGACGGCGACCGGACGCTGGAGGGCTTCGTGAACGCCGCGGAACACCTCGCCCATCGATCCGCGTCCGACGGAGGCGACGAGGCGGCATCCCGCAAGAGTCTTTCCGACGAGGTTCCCGGGTTCCATGAGTGGCGAGGATGGGCTCCTACTCGAAGGGCCTCCGCATCCTCACCCGCAGTCTACCCGAAGAATCCTCGATCAGGTCGATCACTCGCGATCGCGCGAGCCAGCCGACGGATAGGTGGGCGAAGGGCTCCGGGACGCCGAGGGCCTCGCCCAGCCCCGCGAGTTCAGCCTCTCCCCGTTCGCCCAGCAACAACAGCACCTGGCGCGAAACAAGGTTGAGCCGGGTATCGAGGCGTGACGCTGAGACTTCCGGGGGGACCATGACTCCCTCTCTCCGAAGAGACGGTGCTGGGGTTCCCGCTCCCAAACTGCCCGTTTCCTTCAATACGCCGCGGGGCGGGTGGAAATTTGCAGGGCCCGACCATTTTTCATGGACCCGCGGGATCACTTGAGCCCGACGAAGGCGCGGAAGTCCCGCAGCGCCGCCTCGTGCGCCCGGAAGGCCTCCGCCAGCTCCTCCGGGTCGGCCTTCGCGTCGATCAGCTCGACCAGGCGGCCCAGCCGGAGCCCCATCGAGTTCACGTAGACATAGGCCCGCCTGCGGGTGCGGAGCAGCTCCAGCAGGTCGAAGAGCGCGGCCAACCCCTGCGCCCGGGCCCGGCGGCAGGCCTCGGGCCGGCCGGCCCCTTCCCGCAGGGGCGCGACGGCCGCCTCGTAGGCGTCCACCGCCGCCCCGCCTTCGCGGGCATCCAGCGGCGGCTCGAATCCGATCACCGTGAAGGCGTCGTCGAGGGATTCCACGAATCCCGCCATCAGCTTCCGCAGCCTCGGCAGATCGGGCTCCTGGAGGTCCGTCTCGCCGATGATCCTCTCGAGCGCGCCGCAGAGGCCGCGGATCCGCATGCGGGCCTGGTACTCCACCCACACGGCCCAGAGGTCGTAGCGACGGCGGTTCCCCTCCCACATTGCCGCCAGCGAGGCGGCCGAGGCCTGCTTCCACGCCGTCCAGCCCGCGGAATCGCCGGCCATCCGGCCCATCCAGCGCCGGAGCTCGCTGCCGAGCCGATCCAGGCCCACGAGGTCGCGGCCGAATTCCGGCACCCGCTCCTTCAACTCCGCCTCGAAGGAGTCTTCGCTCCCCAGCCGGAGGTCGGCCCGGCGGGAGAAGCCGAAATCGCCGACCCTGAGCGTAATCGCGTCGGACTGGTCATGGGGGAGGTACTGGATCTCCGCGCGGTAGCGGAGCGAGTACGGTTTCCGATCGAAGATGCACACGTCCTCATGGATCCAGCCTGAACCCACCTTGAAGGTGTGGATCTCGGGCTGGAGTTCGTCGTCCCTCCGGACGAGCGGCTCCTCGTCCTCCTCGGTCCCGCGGACGGGATCGTCCATGACCGTGACCGCGGTGATCCGGGCGCGAAGCAGCGTGGACGCGGGAAGATCGCTGGAGCCGTCGATCGAGAAAACCCAGCGCCCCGCCTTCTCGGCCAGCGAGAGCTTGAAGTCGATCTTCCAGCGATCCCCGGGCGCGGGCTTCCCGGCCCCCTGCACGGGGGCGTCGCAGGCCGCGACACCGGCGCGCGACAGACCTCCGACAAGGAGGAGGAGCGCCAGCAGCCGTCTCATAGGCCCCCGGTTAAAAATCCCACCCGAAGACGATCAGGACCTGGGCGCGATCGGATTGACCCGTGAGACCAAAGATGGGCTCGATATCCAAGTGAGCCTTGGCCTTCCTGATCTTGGTCTTCACGCCGTTGATCTCCGTCTCGGCCTCGACCTCGGCCATGCGGATCTGCACCGAAGGTCCGTAGTACAGTTCGCGGACCCGCTCCTTGAGTCCGCCGGCGACTTCGTCGACCTCGTAGACGAACTTGGCGGTGACGCCGACGGAGAGGAGCCCGTCGATGACCGTGTGAATCAGCGACGCCGTGAGACCGTGCTCCCGGACGCTGTCGTTGGTGGTCCGTTCATAGAAGAAGTTCGCGCCCCAGTGCCAGCTCTTGGCGATCTCGCCGCCCAGCAGGAGCTTGGGCTCGATCGACGAGGTTGCCTCGTCGCCGTGCCCGCTGGGATCGTTGTTCCACATGATGTACTCAAGATAGATCACCGGATTACCCGGGATGACGCCCCAGTCGGCCAGCGCATAGCGGATCTCCGCCGCCCACGAACGGGTCGCCAGCGTGGAGTTCTGGCCCTGGTTCCGGGCGAAAATGCTGTTGGCGTAGATATCCAGCTGGAAGCGGCCGCCCAGGCCGAACTCGAACTCCTCGGCCAGGCGGACCCGGTCGTCCGGCTGGCTACGCTTCTTCCGGATCCGGATGTCGAGCCACTGCTCGAATTCGACCTCTCCGGGATCCACCTGGAGGTAGATGCGGGTGGTCGGCGAGACCCGGTGCAGCGTCCACTTCGGACGCCGGTAGGGTCCGAGCGGCCGCTCGTCCTCCAGCTTGTCCCCGACGATGACCTTCTCTTCGATCTGCTCCTTCTTGTCCTGGTCCTCCGTGCCCGCGAGAATCTCCGGCACGTCGGTTTCATCAAGAAGGTTGAACCGGGACTCCTGAGCCGCGGCCGCCATTCCCATCCCGAACAACAGCACGACGACCCAAGCGCTGCGCATCGCATGCCTCCCCAGTCGTTGAAGGACGAAATTCGGACCCCCGGGGTGAAGCAAGGTGCATGCCAAGGCCGGAAAGAGGGGGGAGGATGTCTAGGAACTGAGCAAGCGGCGTCTATTTTTCGGGCAGAGCCGGCGGGAAGTCCGGCATGAATTTCGGGTCGACCTTCCCCTCGACGTGGCGCCGGGCGGTGGCGTGGTAGCGCATCGCCCGGTCGATCGACTGCTGAAGGAACGCATCGTCGGTCTGCCCGATGATCTTCCCGGGGACGCCGACGACGATCGAGCGCGGCGGGATGACCTGGTCCTCGCGCACGAGGGCGTTGGCGGCGATGAGGCAGGCCTCGCCCACGACGGCGCCGCTCAGGAGCGTCGAGTGGATGCCGATGAGGCAGCCGTCGCCCACCGACTTCGCGTGGATCATCGCCAGGTGGCCCACGGTGACGTGTTTCCCGATGACGAGATCCTTGCCCGGGTCGCAGTGGAGGACCACGCCGTCCTGGACGTTGGTATAGTCGCCGACGCTGATGGACGCCATGTCTCCGCGGAGCACCGCGCCGTACCAGACGGAAACGCCGCGGGCGAGGGACACGCGGCCGCAGACGACCGCGTTCTCCGCGACGAAGACCCCTCCCTGCTCGACGAGCTTCACGGCGACATGATATACCGAATTGAACGGAATTGAGCCATCGAGTTATTGAAGACCCCGTCGGTGGAAACTTTCGGGGGAGGATTGAGCCTGTCGCGTTCGGCAGACCTCCACCGACTCTCCGTCAATAGCTCAATGACCGGATGGCTCAATCCCGGGCGCGCTCGCGGGGATCGTCGAGCAGCACGATGCAGAGCGTGGCGACCGGGCCGAGGAAGAGGGAGGCGAAGAACCAGCCCAGGCCGCTGCGGTGCTTGGACTGCGCGAGGCCCGCGTTCACCAGAGCCAGGGTCCCCCATCCGGCGTACCACTCGTTGCTGAACTCCATCGTCATGCACCCTCCATCAACAGGCATGCATCTGACGAGGGCCGTCGGGGTTCGTTACGTTGCGAAGCGGAGTTTGCCTCCGCTCTTCGCGATTCGCTATCCGCTGTACTCTATCGCTATTCGTTCCGGGGCTGGAGCATGCCGCAGTAGCGGTCCTTCTCCTGCTCGAAGACGTAGACGATGGTGGTCACGCGGTGCTCGCGCCAGGCGGCGGAGTGCTCGCGGGCCCATTCGAGGGCGACCGCCTGCTCGTCGGGCGGGCAGCCCTGGCGGACGCCGCGGATCCATTTCTCCTTCTGGATCTCCTCGAGCTGCTCGCGGATTTCGCGGCCCGGGTTGATCGAGCGGTAGCGCAGGAGGTAGAACTTGATCGCCGCGTCGTCGCCGAGCGTCAGCCCCTTGCGCTCCTGCTCGGCGCGGTAGTCCGCGATGCGGGAGCGGTGGGCACAGATGAAGCGGGCCAGGTCCTCCTTGATGGAGTCCAGCTGCCCCGCCTCATACTGCCGCCGGATCTCGTCGAGCTCTGACACGCTGCCTTTCCTCTGCTGCCGAACTTCCTCCGTCTCCCCCGGGATCGCGCCCGCGCCTATTGCAGCCCCATCAGCTCCGCGAGGTTCCCCTTGCGGGTGATGATGGGCTCGATCGTCGCCTTGGGGCTCGTGAGCAGGACGTTGACGCCCGGCCCGTGGCCGCTGAGCCGGCTGGCGCCGTGAACCACGACGCCCACGGTGGTCGCGCCCTGCTGCCAGCGCGGCCCGTGCGTGCAGTCGTGGTCGGCGATCGCCACCAGGTCCCCGAGCCGGAGCTGGTCGAGCGAGAACTCCTTCACGGCTTCCGGCGACGTGGACTGGATGTCGTAAGCGCAGGTCCGGGTGTTCGTCCGGCCGACGCCCGCACCCATCAGCTTGCCGGGGATGACTTTGGCCACGGGGATGCGGACTTTACCGCCCTTCTCCGAGGGATTCAGGGCCTTCAGGAGTCGAGGCCCGAGGTTCGTCACGCGGACGTCCGGATAATCCAGGAGCTGGAGGCCGTGACCCGAGGCGCGGATCTGGATCTGGTCACCCACGGTGATCCGCTCGACGACGCGGCGCGGGAAGTAGACCAGGACCCGTCCGGCCGTGAGCTTGCCGGTCACGACGCCGGGCGTGCCCTTGAGCTTCGCGTCCTTGCCCTCCATCTTCGCGTCGACGATCACCGCCTCGTTGCCGATGCAGGAGAGCGCCAGGAGCGCCTCGTTGGAGTTCTCGCAGCCGTTCTTCACGGCGACGCCCGGCGCGACCTCCTGGGCCGCGGCCCAGTCGAAGGCGGGATCGCCTACCTTCACCGTGAAGTTGATCCCGGAGAAGCCGATGGGGATGAAGGGGCCGCCGTCAAAGGCCGCCCGCTCGCCGGAGTCGCTGGAGGCGGGATGCCCCGCGATCCCGCTTACGGCCAGATCGACCAACTTCTCCAGGTTCGTCTTGATCATCCGCGCATTCCTCCCTATAGTCCCATCCCTCGGTCGCGCCCTTACCCCGGCACGTTTGTCCTCGTCGTGATCGGCACCCGTCCCGTGGCGAGCGGGAACGACAGCGTCACCGTGGTGCCGCGGCCGCGCTCGCTGGCGATATCCACCCGGCCGCCGTGATTGGCCACGATGTTCTGGGCGACGGCGAGGCCCAGTCCCGTCCCTTCGCCCACGTCCTTCGTCGTGAAGAAGAGATCCATGCAGCGCGCCAGCTCCTCGGGCTCCATCCCGCAGCCGTTGTCGGCGAAGCAGACGGAGACGCCCTCCCCCGTGATCCGGCTGTAGACGGTCACCATGCCCTCGCCCATGACGCTGGCGTCGACGGCGTTCATGAGGATGTTTAGGAAGGCCTGCTGGAGCTCCAGCGGGTCGCCGTTGACGAGCGGCAGGTCGGCGGAAAGCTCGTTGCGGATCGTCACCTCCTTCGCCCGGGCGCGGTGCTCCATGAAGGCGATCGCCCTCTCCACGGCCTCGCGGAGCTGGACGGGCCGCGGCTCGAAGGCGCGCGGGCGGAACTGGAGGATCTTCTGCACGATCGCGCGGACCCGCTCGAG
>JACQFK010000593.1 GCA_016200125.1 Planctomycetota bacterium | reverse complement strand
TGCTCCGCTCGCGCCAGGAGCCCGACGGCTCCTGGAAGTTCTGCGTCTGCGGCGCGATGAAGAACGACGCGCACGCGAACGGGACGACCGCGCTGGCGATCTACACGCTGCTCAAGTGCGACGTTCCGGTGCGCGACAAGGCGGTGACGCTGGGCTTCGACTGGCTGCTCGGCCAGAACCTGCCGAACCACACCTACACGGTGTCGCTCCAGGCGATGGCCTTCGCCGAGGCGATCGAGATGCTCACGCCGCCGCCGAAGTCGAAGGTCAAGATCCCGGCCGACGACCTCGCCGCGCTGAACAAGTACCTGCCGCGGCTGCGCGACTGCGCCACCTGGCTGGCGGAGGCGCAGACCCACGCCAACCGCGGCGGCTACGAGACGGGCGACTGGGACTACCAGAAGCCGCCCCAGCAGAGCATGGACAACTCGAACACCCAGTTCGCGGTGCTCGGCCTGCGCGCGGCGATGAACGCGGGCGTGCAGGTCCCGGTCGTGTCCTGGGTCCGCTCGCTCAACCACTGGATGGCCGACCAGAACAAGGACGGCAGCTGGCCCTACCGGAAGGAGAAGGCGAATCCGAACCAGGGCGGCACGCGCTCGATGACCGCGGCGGGCCTTTACTGCAGCCTGGTCGCCAAGGCGACGCTCAAGCGCAAGGACCCGGTCACGCTCACGGGCGAGGACCCCTTCAAGAAGGGGCTGGAGCACTTCAAGAAGAATTACCCGGTGTACGAGCTGGCCCGCTCGACGGCGGGCGGCCATGTCCACAGCCCCTACTACGACCTTTACAGCCTCGAGCGCGCGATGATGATCTCGAAGACCGACAAGCTCGGCGACCGGGACTGGTACCGCGACGGCGCCCTCTTCATCCTGGCGAACCAGGGACTGGACGGCGAGTGGATCGATGCGACCGACACCTGCTTCGCGCTCCTCTTCCTCAAGAAGGCCTTCGTGGCGGTCGCGACCGGCGATCCGAAGTGACATGAAGTCGTTTCCGCCGGTCCTGCTCGCCGCCCTGCTGGCCTCCTGCTCCCCGGACGCGCCTCCGCCGGCAGCGAAGAAGCCCGTCCTGCCGGCGGACGAATTGCAGGGGATGCCGGCGCCCGCCGCCCCCAAGCCGCCGCCTCCCGCCGAAAAGCCGAAGCCGATCCCCGTCCTGGTCCAGGAGGATGTGCACGCGGAGCGGGTTGCGCTTCCGCTGGAGCCGAAGGTCGAGGAGCCTCTGGAAGCCCGCTCCCATCTGCCCGCGTTCAGCTTCCGTACGATGAACCATGCGACCGTCGAGGTCTTCGTGAACGGCGGGCGATTCTCCTCCACGGCCTGCCTCTGGTCCGTCTTCGACACGATGCAGTTCGATCCGGACATCCCGGTGCCAGACTGGCCTCCGCCTTGCGCGAAGCTCGCCGGTACGACGAGACGGCTGGTGGACAACGGCAGGGGCCTCGCGGAGGTCTACATCGCGCCCGGCGACCAGATCCAGCCCCGGATCCCCCACCTGAAGGAGGGCGAGCACGTTCTGTACGTCAAGGCGCGGATCGGAGCCTGCAAGCTGTACGGCGCCCAGCGCCTCTATGTCGGAAAGCCCGGCGCCCCGTACCGGTTCACGGAGTATTGCCCGATCATGGACGGCGAGTCGGAGGGCTCGAGCCGCTTTGCGCGAACCCTGTGGTTCGAGCCCGTAAACGAAGAATAGCGATTCCAGGTGAGTTCAACTTGAAATGTGAGCATCCGTTTCACCACCAAGACACTGAGGCACCAAGATTTCATTTTCAGAATTGGTGTCTTGGTGCCTTGGTGGTGAAACGGATGCTCACGTTGCCAGTTGGACCCACTTAGATGGGTTTTTCGTACAGCCGGTAGGTCTTGTACCTCTTCCCGCCCATCTGCTGGATGGGCCGGTTCATCAGGTCGTTGTTCTCCAGGATCCAGGAGCATTCCGCGGCCGTGTAGTTGCGCGCCAGGCCCTCCTCGATGACCTTCTTGTAGAAGAGCGTGCCGATGCCCGAGGTGTGGTAGGCCTTGCGCAGGCCGAGCGCCACCAGGCGGAGGGTCTTGATCTTGCTTCGGAGGTTGAACTTCAGGAAGTGCCACCAGCCGAAGGGCAGCAGGGAGCCGTTGCATTTCTTCAGGATCAGGTTGATGTCGGGGAGCGCGAAGGCGAAGCCGACCGGGCGGCCTTCGACCTCGGCGACGTAGGCGAACTCGGGAAGCAGGATCGCCTTGAGGTCGTCCGCCTGGAAGCGCACCTCCGCCTCCGTCATGGGGACGAAGCCCCAGTTCTTCTCCCAGGCGTCGTTGTAGACGTCCTTGATGATCTCCAGCTCGCGGTCGAGCTTGGACATGTCGAAGTGGCGGATCGTGGCCTTCGAGCGCTTGCGGATCAGCGTGGCGACCCGGTCGATGCGCTCGCGGTCCATGTCCTGCCGCGTCAGGATGTAGGCGATCAGGTCCATCGCCTTCGTGAAGCCGGACCGCTCGACGAGCCCTGCGTAGTAGCGCGGGTTGTAGGTCATCAGGACGAAGGGGGACCATTCGAAGCCCTCGACCAGGAGGCCGCAGGGGTCATTGATCGACGGGTTGACGGGTCCCAGCATCCGCGTGAGGCCGCGCTTGCGAAGCCAGTCGGCCGCAGCGTCGAAGAGCCCGGCGGAGATCGCGGGATCGTTCTCGCTCTCGAAGTAGCCCCAGAAGCCGGTCTTCTGGTTCTGCACCTGGTTGTGGAGCTTGTTGTCGATCGCCGAGATGCGGCCCACGAGGCGCCCCTCGTGCTCCATGAGGAAGTGGACCGCCTCGGAGTGGTCGTAGAAGGGGTTCCGCTCCGGGTCCATCATCTTGTGCTCCGCCGAGACCAGCGGCGGGACCCACTTCGTGTCGTCCTTGTAGAGCCGGAAGGGCATCCGGATGAACTGGTCGAGCTGGGCTTTCCCGGACACGGCGACGAGGTTCATGACCGGTTGATCCCCAGCTGGTCGCAGATCACGTCCAGGTCGCCCCAGCCGGTGGTGCTGAGGCGGAGCGGGATCTTCTGGCGGCCGTTGAGCTCCATGAACTCGCCGGTGAGGCGGTGGTGGACGATGCGGGTGATGACGCTCCGGGGCACGAAGATCGAGAGCGGTCCGACCGGGCCGGCGGCCGCGGGGGGTTGCTCCGCCAGGGCCGCCCCGTCGAGGCCGTCCTTGTCGGTGAGCAGGAAGAATCCGTCCGCGGTTGCCACGACGGTTCCGCTCGACCAGACCGCGCCCTTGTCCAGCGGGAGGTTGAAGCGCGCCTCCTTGATGAAGAAGGGGAAGGGGACCTCGACCGTCTCCGGCGGCGGCTTGGGCGAGCGGACGGGCTCGATCCTGCCGATAATGTGGCGGTTCTCCCGGGTGAGGTGGCAGACCGAGCAGGAGGGTTCGGCGAGGGAGTAGATCTGCCCGCACTTCGAGCACTTCCAGGTCCCCTCGGGCATGTCAGATGACTCCGAGTTTTTTGCCTATCTTCTCCATGATCTCGATCACCCGGTCCAGCTCCTCGTCGGTGTGCGTCGCCATGTAGCTGGTGCGCAGGAGGCACATGTCGGGCGGAACCGCCGGGGAAACGATGGGATTCGCGAACACGCCGGCCTCGAACAGCTCCTTCCAGAAGACGAGGGTTTTTTCGAAGTCGCCGATGATGATGGGCACGACGGGCGACTGCGTCCCGCCGATGTTGAATCCGAGGTCGCGGTAGGCGGACTGCATCTTGCGGACGTTCCGCCAAAGGTGCTCGCGGTGCTGCGGCTCCTTCTCCATGATGTCGAGGGCGGCCAGGACCGTGGCGACGGCCGAGGGAGGCATCGAGGCGGAGAAGATGAGCGCGCGGGCGTTGTGCTTGATGTAGTCGATGACGTCGCCCTCGCCCGCGACGAAGCCGCCCAGCGAGGCGAAGGACTTGGAGAAGGTCCCCATGATGAGGTCGGTGTCCTTCTCCACGCCGAAGTGCTCGGCCGTCGAGCGGCCGTTCGGGCCCATGTAGCCCATGCCGTGGGCGTCGTCGAGGAGGACGCGGAAGCCGTAGCGCTTCTTGAGCCGGGTGATCTGGGGCAGGATGCCCAGGTCGCCCTCCATGGAGTAGACGCCCTCGGTGATGACGAGGATCGAACCGTTCGACTCCTCCATCTCCACCGAGTCGAGGATGCGGGCCAGGTCCTCGATGTCGTTGTGCTTGAACTTGATCGTGCGGCCGAAGGCGAGCCGGCAGCCGTCGATGATCGACGCGTGGTTCATCCGGTCGCAGAGGATGACGTCGTCCTTGCCGACGAGGACGGAGATCGTGCCCAGGTTCGTCTGGAAGCCGGTGGAGAAGAGCAGGGCCTTCTCCTTGCGGACGAACTTGGCGAGCCGGTGCTCCAACTCCTCGTGGATGTCGAGGGTGCCGTTGAGGAAGCGCGAGCCGGTGCAGCCGCTGCCGTACTTCTCGATCGCCTTGATCCCGGCCTCCTTGACCTTCGGATGGGTGGTGAGACCGAGGTAGTTGTTCGAGCCGATCATGATCATCTTCTTGCCCTTGATCATGACCTCGGCGTCGGCGCCGGACTCGATCGCCTTGAAGTAGGGGTAGAGGCCCGCGGCCACGGCCTCCTTGTACCGGGTGTAGTTGTGGCACTTCTGGAAGATGTCGGTGCGGGCTTGGGCCATCTCGGGGGCCGATTCTACCCCTTCCGGGGGGTAAGGCAAGTGTAAAACGAGGAGGCGCGCCCGCGGCGATTGTGATAAACTCACGCCGTGCAGGAAAGCCATCCGGGCCTGGTGGGCCGGCTGCGCGGCCACTTCTCGCGGGCGCAGACCTTCGTCAAGCGGGACCTCTGGCTCCACCTCCCCGAGCAGCGCGGCCCGCGCTTCCTCTACCGCGCGCTGCGGATGGCCGTGCTCATCATCGAAGGCTTCATCAAGAGCGACGTCTTCATGCTGTCCGCCGCGCTCACCTACCAGGTGATCTTCGCGCTCGTGCCCCTGCTGGTCGTCATGCTGGCGGTGGTGAAGGGGGTGGGCGGCTTCTCGAACGTGGGAGGCAAGGTCCAGCGCTTCCTGCTGGAGAGCATCCTGCCGAAGGTCGGGGGCGGCCCGGACGGCGCCGGCGAGGGCGGCGCGGACGTCGGCAAGCAGATCGACGCGTTCATCAACAACGTCAACGCGACGGCGATCGGCGTGGTGGGCTTCATCGCGCTGCTCTACACGTCGCTCTCGCTCCTCACGTCGATCGAGAAGGTCTTCAACCGCATCTGGGGCATCAAGGCGCCGCGGACGTTCCTGCGCCGCTTCACCGTCTACTGGACCTTCCTCACGGTCAGCCCCATCCTGCTGGCCGCGTCGCTCTCGATGACGGGATTCGTCCAGAGCAACTGGCTCTACGGCTGGCTCACGAAGAACGTGCCCTACTTCGGGACGGCGACGCTGATGCTTACGCCCTACGTGGTCGCCTGGATCATGTTCACGGGCTTCTATATCTTCATGCCGAACACGCGGGTCCATCCGGGCGCGGCGCTGATCGGGGCGCTGGTCTCGGGGACCGCCTGGGAGGGGATGAAGTCCGTCTACTTCTGGTACAACGCCCACGTGATGAGCAGCAACTACAAGTTCTACGGCTCGCTGGGCACGATCCCGATCTTCCTCCTCTGGGTCTACCTGAGCTGGATCATCGTCCTCTTCGGCGCGGAGGTGGCCTTCGCGGCTCAGCACGTCAACACCTACAAGCGGGAGATCGAGCAGACGCGGCTCAGCGCGGCCGACCGCGACCGGCTCGCGCTCGTCGTCTGCGTCGAGGTGATCCGGCCCTTCATCCGCGGCGACCGGCCCCCGGCGGGCGAGGAGGTGGCGACGACCCTCAACTCGCCGGTGCGCCACGTCAACGAGATCCTTTACGAGCTTGCCTCCCAGGGGATCCTCCGTTCCGTGACCCTTCCCGACCGGAAGGATCCGGGCTACCTGCCCTCGCGCGACCCGGGGGTCCTGACCGCCCGCGACGTGCTGGCGGCGGTCCGCAGCTACGGGGACGAGGCGACGCTTCCCTCGTCGCCCGCGGCGAAGCCGCTCTACGATCTGATCGACCGGGCGGAAGCCGAGGCGATGGGGCCGCTCTCCACGGTGACGCTCCGCGAACTGGCGGCGAAGCGGGCTCCGGAATCCGGCCTCCCGAATCCGGGGACAGCCGGGACCGTGAATCCGGCGCCCGCGCCGGGCAAATCGCCCGCCTGAGGGCGGCGAAAACCGGAAATCGGAAATCGAAAAAAACGGGCCGGGAGCCTCTTCCTTTCGAGAAGCCCATCGGCGGCACGTGCGCGCCGCCGAACCCGCCGGGGAGGGCCCTCCCTCCGATTTTCGATTTTCGGTTTTCGATTTTCCCTCCCGGTGCTACAATCGCCCGTTCCACTTTATGGCACCGAAAGCGACCATCACCATCCGGGGCGCGAGGGAGCACAACCTCAAGAACGTCGACGTCGACCTCCCGCGCGACAAGTTCATCGTCGTGACCGGCCTCTCCGGCTCGGGCAAGTCGTCCCTGGCCTTCGACACCATCTACGCGGAGGGGCAGCGGCGCTACGTCGAGTCGCTCTCGGCCTACGCCCGGCAGTTCCTCGAGCAGATGCAGAAGCCCGACGTCGAGTCGATCGAGGGCCTGCCGCCGACCATCTCGATCGAGCAGCGGCAGGGCCACGCGACGCCGCGGTCGACGGTCGCCACGAACACCGAGATCTACGACTACCTCCGCCTGCTCTACGCCCGCATCGGGAAGCCCCAGTGCTACAAGTGCGGCCGCCCGATCACCCAGCAGACCGCCGAACAGATCATCGAGCACCTGATGGACTGGCCCGACGGGATCAAGATCGCGCTGCTGGCGCCGCTGATCCGGGGCAAGAAGGGCACCCACAAGGACGTCTTCGAGCGGGTCCGCCGGGAGGGCTACGTCCGCGTGCGCGTGGACGGCGAGGTCCAGGAGCTCAAGGACGTCCTGACGCTCGACAAGAACAAGAAGCACGAGATCGAGGCGGTCGTCGACCGCATCACGCTCGAGAAGCCGGCGGTCCGGCGCCGCCTGGCCGACTCCGTGGAGACCGCGCTCAAGCTGGGCGACGGGCTTATGGTCGTCACCGGCAACGGCGAGGACCGGCTGTTCAGCACGCTCTACGCCTGCGCCTTCTGCGGCGTCTCCTTCGGCGAACTCCAGCCGCGGCTCTTCTCCTTCAACTCGCCCTACGGCGCCTGCGGGTCCTGCGACGGCCTGGGGACCCGCCTCGAGCTGGACGACGACCTCATCGTGCCCGACAAGACCGTCGCGCTGCGCGACGGCGCCATCGAGCCCTGGCGGCGGCTGGGAAAGCGGATGACCATCCGCTACAACCGCCGCCTCCGCGAGTTCTCCGAGATGTTCGGCGTCAAGCCGGCCTCCTCCTTCGAGAAGATCGACGCCGACAAGCGCCGCATCCTCCTGCACGGGACCTCGCCCGAGGACGAGAAGAAGTGGAAGTTCTGGTTCGAGGGCGTGGTGCCCAGCCTCATGCACCGCTTCAAGGTCACCGAGAGCGAGTTCATCAAGCAGCGCATCATGGGCTACATGACCGAGACCCCCTGCCTGGCCTGCAACGGGAAACGGCTCAAGCCCGAGGCGCTTTCGGTCCTCGTCAACGGCCGGAACATCCACGAGGCGACCTCGATGACGATCGAGGCCGCGCGCGCGTTCTTCCTCGACCTGCCGCTCAACAAGGAGGAGCAGGCCATCGCGAAGCTCATCCTCAAGGAGGTCCGCAACCGGCTGCAGTTCCTGACCGACGTGGGCCTGTCCTACCTGACGCTGGACCGCAAGAGCTCCACGCTCTCGGGCGGCGAGGCCCAGCGGATCCGGCTGGCCTCACAGGTGGGCAGCGGCCTCGTCGGCGTCTGCTACGTCCTCGACGAGCCGACGATCGGCCTGCACGAGCGGGACAACAAGCGGCTCCTGGACACGCTGCTCAAGCTGAGGGACCTGGGGAACACGGTGATCGTCGTGGAGCACGACGAGGACACGATCCACGCGGCGGACCACGTGGTGGACGTCGGCCCGGGCGCGGGCCTCCATGGCGGCGAGATCATCGCGCAGGGGACGATGGCCGACCTGATGGGGGAGAAGCGCTCGATCACGGGACGCTACTTCTCGGGGGCCGAGGAGATCCCGCTGCCGCCGCTGCGCCGCAAGGCCGACCTCAACCTCGCGGTGGAGATCAAGGGGGCGCGCGAGAACAAC
>JACQFK010000592.1 GCA_016200125.1 Planctomycetota bacterium | reverse complement strand
TTGCTCAAGCTTCTCCAGGTCGGCGGGCAGTCCGGCCAGGGAGTCGTCGGGCCTCCCGCAGCCGGGGATTACCACCAGGGCGGCGAGGACAAGAGTGCGCATTTCGGCCTCCAATGTCGATTCATAGGGTTGGACGGACGCCCCAGGGGGGCGGTTAACAGGGAGGCGGCAGATGCGCGAATTCATGCTCGTCGGGGCGGGGGGCTTCCTGGGGGCCAGCCTGCGCTACGGGGTCTCCCTGGCGATGCAGCGCTGGACGGGGACCTTTCCCTGGGCCACCCTGGCCATCAACGTCCTGGGCTGCCTCCTGATCGGCACCCTGATGCCGCTGGTGGAGCAGAAGCCCCTGTGGCTGGTCTTCGTCGTCCCGGGGCTCCTGGGGGGCTTTACGACGTTCTCAGCCTTCGGATTTGAGACGTGGAGGCTGGCGGACGGGGGCAGGGCGGTCCTCGGAGCTGTTTACGTCCTGGCGAGCGTCGGAATGGGCCTGGCGGCCGTCTGGCTGGGGCGTCTCTGGGGGCTGGTCCTGAAGTAGGCCCCCCGGCCGGGAATGGGTTTGACCCCTACTTCCGGGAGTGGTACCATTCCGGACGATGGACGAGAAACAGGCCCGTCTTGAGGCGATGGAGCTCGAGAAAGAGAAGAAGATCCGCCACTACATGGAGCTCCAGGACGAGGCGGACGCCATGAACGAGCAGATCTATAGGGTCTGCTGCGACGTGGAAACCCTCAACGTCCAGATCTCCGCCCTCAAGGAAGAGATCAAGAAGGCCGCCCTGAAGGCCGTCAAACCCGCCAACGGGGTCCACAAGCCCGCCAACGGCAGCTCCTAGGGCCACAAAAAAGGGCTCCCTTTTCAGGGAGCCCTTGGCGTGCTCGCATCCGGCCCGGGACTACTCGGGAATCACCAGCTGCCAGCCCAGGCGGAGCAGCGTGCCCTCGTCCTTGAGCTTGTCCGAGTTGGCGGCGACGATCAGCTTGATCATCTCGTGGATGCCGATCTTCTTCTCCGCGGCGAACTTCTCGGCGATCTTCCAGAGGGAGGAGCCTTCGGAGACCTGGACTACCTTGGCGCCCGCGGGGACATTGGCCGGGGCGGGGTTCGTGGTGGCGACCGCGCCGGCGGCGGCGCCGTTCGCGGCGGCGGGCTTCGAGGGCAGGTCGGGCATCGTGAGCTTCAGGCCTACCTGGAGGGTGTTGGGGTCGCCGATCTCGTCCTTATTCGCCTCGTAGATCTTCTGGTAGTGGCGGGAGGTGTTGTAGACCTTCACCGAGATGCCGGAGAGGGTGTCGCCGGGCTGGACGGTGTAGATCTTCTTGTCTCCCACGACCTGGAGGGCGTCGGGCTGCTTGGAGGGAACGGGCTTCACGTCGATCTGGGCGGGAGGAGGCGCGACCGCGATATCTTCCTTCTTCTCCGCCTTCTCGCCCTTGGCGGGCAGGCTGATCTTCTTGCCGACGCGGAGAGCGGTCGCCTTGAGGCCGGGGTTGGCTTCGGCGATCATGCAGGCGTAGGAGGCGTTGCCGTACTTCGTCTTGGCGATGCTCTCCAGGGTGTCGCCCTCCCTGATGGCGTACTCCTCGCCGGTGGCCGAGGGGATGCGCTTCTCGTTCTTCTCCTCGCTGCTCTTGATCCCGGTGCCCGAGGCGGGCTTCGTGTTGACCGCGGGCTTCGAGTTGAACTGCTTCTGGGCGTCCTGGAGGAGGGTGTTGATCTCGTCGTCGCGGAGCCGCGTAGCCGGGGCGTCGGCGCCGTTTCCTCCGACGCTGATGGCTTCGCCGCCCGGGGCGGGCTTGGCCGTCATGTCGTCCTTGGGGGTGGTCTTCTGATCCAGCACGATGAGCGCCACGAGCGCGGCCACGATGGCCGCCGCGATTCCGACCTTCACCTTGGTGTTCATCCCTCTCTCCTCTCTCCGCTCACTTTTGAAAGTTTATGTCCGGCGTGAAATATCGGTGTGGATGGAGCGACACGGCGGCCCGGTGTGATAGGCCCCTCTCTCATTCTTCCCCCTGACGACACGGGAAGTATAGTCGGATCGCGTCCGTTGTCAAGTTATAAGTTATAAATTGTCCACGAATTGAAACGAAACAAACGGTTTGTTTCGTTTCAACTGCTACCATGGGGTCGGGATGAACCGGTTCCAGAAGCTCCTGCTCCGGGGTCATGTCCCCCTCATCGCCGCCTTCCTCGCCGTCGGCGCTGGCGCCGCCTGGCTCCTCCGCGGCTTCGCCGTCGAGGCCGGCACCGACGTCCTCCTCGACCAGGCCGACCATGACCTCGCGTACTACAACCAGTCGCGCGCCGACTGGGAGTCCGACGAGTACGTCATCCTCTGCCTCCACCGCAACGCGGGCTGGCTGACGCCCGAGTCGGTCGCGCTCGTCGCCGAATTCACCCGCAGCCTACGGGACCTGCCGCACTTCAAGAAGCTCATGGCGATCACCCGGGTCCCGCTGCTCCGCAACCTGCCGATGATGATGGGGCTCCCCGTGCCCGCCTTTCTCGCGGACGAGAAGGGAGTCCTCAATCCCAAGGTCAATCTCGAGAAGGCCCGCAGCGAGCTCCTCGGCCACACCCAGGCGCTGGGCAACCTGGTCTCCCGCGACGAGAAGGACCTCTCCATCCTCGTCTACCTCGACGTTCCCGAGGCCCTCCTGCGCCTCGAGCCGGAGCGGAACCGGCTGATGGGGTCGCCGCGCAGCGAAGCGACCTCCCGCCGCCTGGCGGAGATCGAGGCCCCGTACCAGGCCTCGATCCAGGAGAACAACCTCCGGCGCAGGGCCATGGTCGAAGGGATCCGGCGCTGCGCCGCCGAGTGGCGGCCGAAACTCGACGAGCCGGTCCGCCTTTCCGGCCTCCCGATCATCAACGTCGTTCTCCGCGAGCACATCAAGTCCGACATCGGGACCTTCGGCGTCGTCGCGCTTTCGGTCTTCACGGCGACCTTCTTCGCCGTCTACCGGAAGGCGCGCTGGGTGGTCTTCCCGATCCTCTGCTGCATCCTCCCCGTGGTCCTCATGCTCGGCCTCATGGTGCTCCTGGGCTACAAGGTCACCGTGATCACGTCGAACATGCCCGTGCTGCTCTTCGTGCTGACGCTGCCCTACACGGTCTACTTCATCGAGCGCTACCTCGAGCGGCGCGCCTTGGATCCGGCGGAGGACCCCCGGATCACCTCGACGCGGGCGCCGCTGGAGATCTGGCCGCCCTGCCTGTTCAGCGTCCTCGCGACGATGGCCGGCACCGCCGCCCACATCCCCAGCGGGATCATTCCCGTCCGCACCTTCGGCATCATGATGACCCTCGGCATGGCGCTGAGCCTCGGCGTCGTCATGCTCTTCCTGCCCTCGACGGTCGTCGCTCTGCCCGCCGTTTCGGGCCGCGCCGCCGGCCCGGCGCCGGAGCCGAAGGGCCCGCTCAAGGTCCTGCTCGCGCTCGTCCTGCGCGCGCCGCTGGCCGTCGTCCTCTTCAGCCTCGCCGTCTTCGGCGTCTCGATCTGGGGCATGACGAAGATCCGCGTCGAGACCAAGTTCATCGACTACTTCCACAAGAAGAGCGAGATCTACCAGGGTCTCGACTACATCGACAATCGCGTCGGCGGCACGACGCCGCTCGAGGTCATCCTGAGCTCTCCCACGCCGGGATTCTTCAAGACCGCCGAGGGGCTGGCGGCGATCGACGCAGTGGGGAAGTTCTTCGACGGCGTCCCGGAGACCGGCAATCTCCGGTCGCTGAAGACGCTCGTCGACGAGGGGCGCAAGGCGGTCGGCAAGAACACCAAGGACGCGCAGATCGCGGGCATGGCGGCCGCCTGGGCCAAGGACCAGGTCCGCGAGTTCTGCAACGCCGACTTCACCAAGTCCCGGGTTCTCCTCCGGATGAAGGAGACGGCGCCCACGCTCAACCGGAAGGACATCCTGCGGCGCCTCGCGGCCCACCTCGACTCGCTGAAGGACAAGGAGCTGAAGGGCGTCGAGGCGAGGCCCACCGGCGTCTTCCTGCTCTACGCCAACATGCTCGACACCTACTGGCCCAACACCAAGAAGACCTTCTTCCTGGCCACGGCGGCGATCTGGTTCATGCTGATGATCCTCTTCCGCTCGCCCTTCATGGCGCTGCTGGTGATCCTCCCGGAGATCCTCCCCGTGTTCCTGGTGCTGGGCGTCATGGGCTTCACGGGGATCGCGCTCGACATGGTGACGGTGATCATCGCCTCGGTGGCGCTGGGGATCGGGATCGACGCGGCGATCCAGTACGCGGTGCGCTTCCGGAAGGAGCTCGAGGCCACGAACGGGGACATCGAGCAGGCGATCCGGAGGTCGCACGCGACGATCGGCC
>JACQFK010000578.1 GCA_016200125.1 Planctomycetota bacterium | reverse complement strand
TCCTTGGGGTCCCAGAGATCGAGGGTGGCGGGGCCGCCGCCCAGCCAGACGACGATGATCGACTTCGCCGCCTTCGTCGTGGTGTCCTGCGGGAGCAGGAATTCGGGCATCGCGGCGCCGAAGACTTCCGTCTGCTTCGCAAACGCGAATCCGAGGAAGCCGCCCAGCGAGCCCCGGAGGGCGTCGCGCCGGGTCATGCCGAAGCGCCGGGTCCCTTCGCAGTCCTTGCAGTCGTGCGCCATAGTCATCACCCCCGAATATCTATCGGTTGAACTCAGGGCCTCGCCAAAAGTTGCGCCGCAAATTCGAATCAGTGGTTGAAGAGGAACTCGCTCGAATTCAGGAGCACCCAGTACACGTCCTCGTAGGGCTCCTTTTCCTTCTTGGGCTTGGCCGTCTTCACGTAGGGCAGGTAGGTCGACCGCTCGCGCGCCGACGGCATCCGGCAGAGCACCGTCAGGAAGATCCGCTCGAGCCGCTCCTCGGGCCCGGCGAACTGCTTGAGGATCTTGTCGAGCCGGTTGTTCGCGCGGCTGATCTCGCCGTTGGGCATCGAGCCGTTCATGATCATCAGCGCCTGGGGGATCGTCCCCTGGAAGTTGCCGCGGTCCGCCGTCTCCTCGTCGCCGAACCTCTGGCGGAACTGGCGGAGCAGGTCGGCCTTGTTCTTCGCGACGCCCTCGCCGTCGACGAGCCCGAGCGACCCCATGAGGCAGGCGCAGAGCTGCTCCGGGGTCAGCGGCCGCGTGTCGGCGTAGCTGAAGAAGCGCTCGGCGGAGGCGTTCTCCGGCTTCCGCGAGGAGAGCTGGTAGCTCCTCGAGTTGGCGATCGTGCGGATCAGCCAGGCGATGTCGTAGCCCTGGCTCACGAATTCGCGGGACAGGCGGTCCAGCAGCTCCGGGTGGGAGGGCTTGAAGCGGTTGGAGAAGTCGTCGACGGGCTCGATGATGCCGCGGCCGAAGAAGCGCGCCCAGTAGCGGTTCACGACCGACCTGGCGAAGAGCGGGTTCTCGGGGCGGATCATCAGCTTGACGAAGGCCTCGCGGCGCGGCAGGTCCTTCGGCGGATCGATCTCGTCGAGGAAGCGGGGCCCGACGTTCTTCTTCGCCTTGCCCTCGCCGAAGGAGGCCTCGCCCTTGGTGTCGTCGTAGAGCTCGACCCGCTTGTCCTTCTGGTCCTTCGCGTCGACCTTCTTCGACTTCGTCCGCGCGAAGAAGGCGACCATGCCGAAGAAGTCCTCCTGGGTGAAGCGGTCGAAGGGATGGTCGTGGCACTGCGCGCACTGGATCTGGGTCGACATGAAGAGCTTCGACGCCTTGCTGGCCATCGAGACGCCGCCCATGCCGTCCTTGCGGGCGACCTTGAGCAGGAAGTTGACCGGCCCGCACTCCGTGTTGATGCCGTTGGAGGACAGGAGCGCGGTCACCATCTTGTCGTAGGGCATGTTCTTGGCGAACACTTCGTCGCGGAGCCAGGTGTTGAGCGCCTGGCCGGAATCGGCGCGCGACTGCTGGTCGTAGCCCAGGAGGATGTCCTCCCAGACCTCGGCCCAGGCGCGGGCGTATTCGGGCCGGGCGAGGAGCTGGTCGATCTTGGCGGCGCGCTTGTCGGCCTTCGTCTCCTTGAGGAAGGCGAGGGTTTCGTCGGGATCGGGGAGGAGGCCGAGGATGTCGAGGCTCGCGCGGCGGAGGAACTCGGCGTCGTCGGAGGGCCCGGCGTTGGGGATCCCGGCGTCTTTCCAGGTCCGGAAAATCTGCTGGTCGATCAGGGCGCTGCCCGTCGACACGGGTTCCTGCGCGGTTGCGCTGATCGCGGCCGCGAGGGCGGCGAGGAGGGCGGCGTGTCTCATCGGGTCCCCCATAGATGTAGGCCTCAGGGACGCCGGGTTGCTATCCATTGAACCATAGCGGGGGTGGTTAGTTGCGTGACAAGCTGATGAATTATGCGCAACTTTTCAGGAGCCCCCCTGTTGAACCCTTGGATTTTGACGGAGGCCCGCATGCGCACGCTCGCGATCGGCGTCCTGGCGGCGGCAGTCGTCTCGACCGGCTACGCGCAGGACACGGCCACGGAGGCCAAGCTGTCCGGCTCGGCGTTGATCGACAAGTGGGTGAAGGCGAAGTGGGAAGACGCGAAGCTGAAGCCGGCCGCCCGCGCGGGCGACGCCGAGTGGATGCGCCGCGCCTATCTCGACATCGCGGGCCAGATCCCGTCGCTCGAGGAGGCGGAGAAGTTCCTCAAGGACGGCAGTTCGCGGAAGCGCGAGGCGCTGGTCGACTCGCTGGTGAAGGACGAGCGCTACGCCGAGCACTGGGCGGAGGTCTGGAGCGGCGTGATCGTCGGCTTCGACAAGGAACAGCGCGCCCAGGGGGCGCGGAACCTGGGGACGGCCGACATCCACGAGCTGTTCTCGAAGAACATCGCCTACGACGAGTTCGCCCGCAAGGTGATCACGGTCACCGGCTGGACGCTCGAGGGCGCGAACCCGGCGAAGATGATGATGGAAGCCGATGCCGCCAAGGAGGAGAAGCCCGTCGGCCTGGCGACCTATATGGTCCGCCAGTTCCGGGAGGCGGGCAAGGACTTCCCGAAGGCGGTCGCGGGCAAGCTGACCCGCGCCTTCATGGGCGTGCAGATCCAGTGCGCGCAGTGCCACGACCATCCCTTCGACAAGTGGACCCAGGAGGAATTCTACGGCATGGCCTCCTTCTTCACGGAGGTCCGCGTGCGCCGCGATCCCCAGGACTCCGGCAAGCGCGGCTACACCGTCGAGGAAGCGGCCCGCGGACCGGTCGGC
>JACQFK010000579.1 GCA_016200125.1 Planctomycetota bacterium | reverse complement strand
CGCGTTCACGGCGAAGAAGAACGCGTCGTAGGTGCCGCCCGCGGGCAGGCGCTGGCGTTCGTAGGAGGCCTTCCCGGTGTCGGGATCGTAGCAGCTCATGAAGCCCCCGTCGTTGAGGACGTAGAGGAGCTTGCCGTCCGACACCGGCGTGGGCACGTCGCAGCCCAGCTTGTTGGTCCACAGGATGTGGCTCTCGGTGACGAGCCCCTTGCCGCCGCCCTTCACGCCGACGAAGGGGCCCTGCTTGATGCAGGCGAAGACCCGCTCGCCGACCACCGCGGGGGAGCAGACCGCGCGGTAGAACTTGTCCTGCTTCAGGTTCAGGCCCCCGCAGCGCCAGATCTCCTCGCCCGTCCTCGGGTTGTGGCCGGTGAAGTAGTCGCCGCCCACGACGATGATCTCCGTGCGGTCGGCGTACTTCATGACCATCGGGGTCGTGTAGGCGTCGGGGCCCTCCTTCTGCGCGTCGGTCTTCCGCTCGATCTTCCACAGCTCCCTCCCCGTGGCCGCGTCGAGCGCGACCAGGTAGGAGGGGCCCGTGTTGTCCCAGCCGTGGAGGATCGGGACGATGAGCATGCCCTCGTGGAGCAGAGGCGAGGCCCCGTAGCCCCAGTTGATGCCGAACTTGACGTAGGTCTTCTGGAGATCCGTGCGCCAGACCTCCTTCCCCTCCACGCTGTAGCCGGTCAGGATGCCGGTGCCCGTGAGCCACCACACCATGTGTCCGTCCGTGATGGGCGAGGGGCTCGACATGTTCTGCTTGCCGATCTGGTAGTTGGTTCCCTCGATCTTGTGGCGCCACTGCTCCGTCCCGTCCTTCTTCGACAGGCAGATCAGGAGCAGGTCCTTCCCCTCGACCTTGCGGGTGCCGCCCATCTTCTTCGCGACGGGGGCGACGGCCCCCTCGACGGCCTCGCTCGCCGACGCCACGAAGACGCGGTCGCCCCAGATCGCGGGCGTCGCGCCGCTCCAGGACGGGAGCTTCGCTTTCCACTTCACGTTCTCGGTGTCCGACCACTTGAGCGGCAGGTCGGTGGAATCGGAAGTGCCGTTGAGCGAGGGCCCGCGCCACTGGGGCCAGTTGTCGCCGCCGAGCGCGGGGCCGCAGATCAAGGCCGAGATCGAGAGCGCGAGGGCGAACCTCTTCATGGAAGGATCTCCGCTGAGTTCACTTCGACTCGGCGAACGCGTAGAGCTGCGTCCGGCCGGCGATGTACAGGACCCCGCCCGCGGCGACCACCGAGCCGTTGTCGACTCCCGGGAGGCCGCTGTTCTTCGCCAGGACCTTCTTCTCGCGGCCGGCCTGCATCACGACCACCTCCCCGTCGCCGTCCCGGATGTACAGCTTGCCGTCGGCGACCAGCGGGGAGCCCCAGGAGACGGCCAGCAGGTCGTGCTGCCAGATCCGCTTGCCGGTCTCCAGGTCGATGCAGTCGACCAGGCCCTTGTACTGAACGGCATAGACCAGACCCTCGTGGACCGCCACGGTCGAGATGCTGCAGCCGAAGGCGTCGCCCGAGAGCTTCCAGAGCTCCGCGCTCGCGGTCACGTCGCCGCTCTTTCGCGCGTCGATCGCGCGGACGCAGCCGGGGCCGTCGGTGTCCGTGTCGATGCCCGTGGCGATGACGACGCGGTGGCCGACGATGACCGGGCTGGCGACGAGCTGGTTGGGCGTCTCGGGCAGGCCGTCGGCGCCGCGCTTCTCGTGCGCCTTGCAGTTGAACTTCCAGAGCAGCTTCCCGGTCGCCGGCTCGAAGGAGTAGAGCCAGCCGTCGCCGCCCGGGAAGATCACCTGGGCGCGGCCCTCGATCACGCCGTAGGACGGCGAGCCCCACTGCCCCTGGAACAGCGCCTCGCCGGGCGAGCTGTCCTGCCACTTCAGCTTGCCCGTCGCGCGATCCACCGCGATGAAGCTGGGCGCCTTCGGGTTCATCACCTTGTGCTTCTTGAAGTCGGTCCCCTGGCCGGTCACGACGAAGACGAGGTCGCCGACGACGAGCGGCGAGGAGGCCGATCCCTGGTAGGGCGAGACGCCCAGCTGCTTCCGCATGTCCAGGGTCCAGACCGCCTTGCCGTCCGCGGCGGAGCAGCAGACGAGCTCCGCGCGGTTGCTGACGTAGAAGACCTCGTTCCCGACGACGCAGGGCGTCGAGCAGACGCCGATCGAGGACGCGTCCTCCGCCTCGCCGGTCTCGAGCTTGGCGTGGACGGCCTGCCAGAGGAACTTGCCGTCCGCCTGCGAGAAGCACATGAGGACGCCCCGGTCCCCCTTCACGGCGGGATCGCGGGGCTGGTCGTTGTTGGTGCCCACGAAGATGCGCCCGCCGCTCACGACCGGGCTGCCGTAGGTGACCTTGCCCAGCGCCGCGGACCACTTGAGGTTCTGCTTCGTCTTGTCGGCATCGAAGGCGGCGGGGAGCCCCTTCTCGGAGGACACCATGTTCCGGTCGGGCTTGCCGCCCATCATGGGGCAGTCGTCCCCCTTCGCCAAGGCTACGGAGGACAAGTCGTCCCGGGCGGCGGCGCAGGCGAGGAGACCGATGAGCGCGAGGAGCGGACCCTTCACTTGCCCCCCACGCAGACCAGGTGGGTAAAGGTCCTGAGATAGAGGCGATCTCCGTCGATGCATGGCGTGCTGTGACTCCCTTCGCCCATGGGGCTCTTCCCGAGGATCTTGAACTCGTCTCCGGTCGCAAAGACGACCATTTCGCCCCTCGCCGAGCACACGTAGATCTTCCCGTCCACCACGACCGGCGAGCCGAAGAATCCGTCGCCGATGCGGCCCGTCCAGATCTCCTTCCCCGTGGGGCCGTCCAGGGCGCTCGCCAGGCCGGCGTCGCTCACGAGGTAGAGCCGCGTCTCCACCACGACCGGCGTGGGAACGTAGGGCGTCGCTTTCTTGATCGTGTAGGCGACGTTGGAGGAGGTCACGTCGCCCTTCCCGCCCAGTTTCACCGCAACCAGGTAGTTGGACGCCCCGCCGCCCTGCCCGCAGCTCCCGATCACGAGATCGCCCACCACCACCGGAGAGGCGCAAGAACGCTTGTCGAAGACGTGGGCTTCCCAGTTCTGGGCCCCCGTCTTCGGATTGATGCTGGAGACGCCGTGCGACTTGTTGGCCAGGAGCAGTTCGGTCTTCCCTTCGCGCTCCAGAATGCAGGGCGTGCTGTAGGCGGTCCCCTCGGGAGACGGTTTCCGCGGGCTCTCCCAGAGGGTCTTTCCCGTCTTGACGTCCAGAGCGGCGATAAAGCTCGCGCCGTCCTGGTCGTTCTGGACGATGACCTTGTCTTCATAGAGGATCGGCGAGGCGCCGTAGCCGTGCTGGGACTTGAAGGCCCCCAACTCGCGGGACCAAGACTCCTTCCCGGTGTGGTCGAAGGCCTTGACCATGAAGTGGTCCGCGGAAACGAAGCAGGCAATGACCCGGTCCTTGTCCACCACGGGGGAGCTGTTGGCAAAGCCACTGTTCTTGTTGCCCGGGACGTGGGTCGGCAGCGGATACTTCTTTGTCCAGAGCTCCTTCCCGTCCTCCTTGCGCAGGCAGATCAGAAAGCGCTCGGCCCCCAAGTCACTGGCGCTCGTGACGAAGATTTTGTCGCCCCAGATGACGGGCTGGGAATGCCCCGCGCCGGCGATCTCCACCCGCCACTTGAAGTCCTTCTCGGTCCAGGTGACCGGGACGCCCTTCGAGTCGCTGACGCCCGTGCCGTTGGGACCGCGGAAGCGCGTCCACTCCTGCGCGCGCGCGTCGGCGGCGAAGAGCAGCGGCGCCAGAAGGACCAGGACCGCGCGTCGGGAGGGATTCATCATGCTGACGATACGCCGAAGCTGAAGCTTCAGACGCAAAAAAGAAGGTACCACGGCGGTGCGGAGGCCGTCAAGAAACCCGGGTCGCGATGGCGTTCCGGCGGCCTCCCCGGCTACAATAAGGGGAAATAAGCGCCGCGTCGTGCACGTAATAAAGGCCGCATGAAGGACAAGCTCGCCGCCATCGGCTCGCTCCTGCTCTCGGCGGTCCTCTCTACCTGCTGCACCCTCCCCCTGGCGCTCGCCTCGCTGGGGCTGGGAACCCTCAGCCTGGGATCGATCATCCATCCCCTCCGGCCCTTCATGATCGGCATGTCCCTCGCCATCCTCACCTTCGGCTTCTCCCGCGTCTACTCGAAGCCTTCCACGATGAAGAACCGGGTCCTGATGTGGGTGTCCGCCACGGTGTTCGTCGTCGTCGTGGGGACCCCCTATGCGGTGACCTGGCTGCGGGACAGCCGGGAGGAGGACCTGACGGCCGACGAGCCTGGCACGCGCAAGGTCGTCGTCCACATCGACAACATCGAAATCGCCGCCTGCTGCGAGGGCCCGGCGAAGGAGACCCTGGGTGCGCTGCCCGGGGTCCGCAAGGTCCGGATCAACCACCTCCGCAAGGAGGCGATCCTGATCGTGCGCGCGGAGGCGGAGATCGACGATGCCATGGTTTCACGGGCGCTGAAAGCGGTGGACCACACGGGCCACATCAAGATACCCTGAATCTCATGAAGCCGGCGAAGAAGTCGACGAGCTCCGTCCTCTGCGCGGACAAGCTGCGCGTGCTGGCCGACGTCACCCGCCTCTCGGTGATGGAATCGCTGCTCGACGGCCCGAAGAACGTGACGGAGATCAACGCCCGGCTGCGGATCGACCAGAGCCTGCTCTCGCATCACCTCAAGGTGCTGCGGGACGCGGGGCTCGTGACGTCGCGCCGCGAGGGCAAGGCGGTGCGCTACGCCGTGGCGCCCGACGCCGCCTCGCCCGAGGCAGGCAAGGGCCTCAACCTCGGCTGCTGCCAGATCTCCTTCGTCCCGTTCCGCCCCGGAAAGAGATAGGTACGACGTACCAAGCACAAAGTGCCAGGGGCGACTCCTGATCCTGGTTCCTCGTACCCGATACTCCTCCCTCATTCCGCGATGCAGTACAGCGACTTGAACGTGCGGATGAAGATCTGGCCGTCCGAGATCGCGGGGGTCGAATTGCTCTTGTCCCCGAGCTCGTTCGCCGCGATCCCCTCGAACTTCTCGGGATTGGGCTTGAACACAACCGTGCGCCCCGCCTGGTCCGTCACGTAGGCCCGGCCGCCGGCCATCACGATCGAGCCCCAGAACGCGGCCTTCGCCCGCTCGCGCCAGACCATCTTCCCCGTCTTCGGGTCGATGCAGTCGATCGTGTTCCAGCCGGCCCAAGGCATGTAGATGTAGCCGTCCACGACCACGCCGGAGCCGATGCTCTGCGGGCTCTTGGCGTTGCGCCACACGCGATGCGTCGCCGTCACGTCGCCGGAGCCGCCCAGCTTCACGCCCATGCCCGGCCCGCCGTAGCCGCCCACGGTGACGACGATGTCCCCGGCCACCAGCGGGGAGGAGTACGACAGGTCGCCGTTGTTGAAGCGGATCCCCTCGCAGGACCAGAGGATCTTGCCGTCCTCCGGCGCGTAAGCGACGAGGCGCGTCGCCATCGCGCAGATCACCTGGTCCTTGCCGTCGACCTTCGTGACGAGCGGGGTGCACCAGGAGCCCATGTACTGGTCGTCCTCGTTCTTGTCGCCGTTGCCCTTGAAGGGCTCCTCCTTCTCCCAGATCGTCTCGCCCGAGTCGAGCTTGAAGGCCGCGACGAACACCTTCTTCTTCGAGGGCCCGGAGTTCAGGAAGATCTTTCCGTCGTGGATCACGGGCGAAGTCCCTTCTCCCCACATGTGGTCGAACACGCCCAGGTCGCGCGACCAGAGCGCCTTGCCCTCGAAGTCGTAGCAGTGGAGCCCGGCCGAACCGTGCCAGACGACGACCTTCTTCCCGTCCGCCGCCGGCGTGGACGCCGAGTGCGGATTGGTGTCGTGCGTGGGCATGGCCTTGCCGAACTCGATCGTCTTCACCCAGAGCTGCTTGCCGTCCTTGCGGTCGAAGCAGTAGAGCGAGCGGCGCTTGCCCTCGGCGTCCTCCGGACCGGCGACGAACACGCGGCCGTTGGAGACGATGGGGCTGCCGTTCCCCGGATGCGGCAGCGCCGCCTTCCACTTGATGTTCTTGTCCGCGGCCCAGGCGGTCGGTGCGCTCTTCTCGGCGGAGTTCCCGCTCCCCGCGGGTCCGCGGAAAGCCGGCCAGTCGTCGGCCGAAATCGCCCCCGCGCCCGCCATCAAAGCCGCCGCCACGACCAGCACTTTCGCGTTCATCGGTTTCCTCCGGTTTCCTGCCACGATTCTAGCGATCCGACCGCTGGATCTTCAAATCTCCCGCATCCCAGGTTCCGCCCTCGGCGGGCAGCGCCAGCTCGCCCCCGACGGGCGCCCCGGTCCCGCGCAGGTACAGCCGCCAGGGCCCGGCCGGCACTCTCGGGATCTCGAACTTCCCGTCGTCGCCGGTCAGGTCGGACAGCCAGCGGAAGGCGCTCGCCATCCGGAAGTAGCCGGGCCAGGACAGGTGGACCCACTGGCCGGCGACCGGCCGCCCCTCCGCATCCACCAGCCGGCCCGCGACCGTGACGCCGGGCGTCAGCGTCGCCTCCAGCTTCGGCGCGCGTCCCTGTTCCACGGCCACGTCCCGCAGGATCGCGCTGCCGGCTTCCGCGTGGATCACGAAGGTGTTCAGCCCCGGCTTTCCGGCGGGCCGGCTTCCGCTGAGAAACTCGTTCACGAGATCGCGCTGCGGCCAGGCGCCGATCACCGCCCCCGCGACCTCCGCTCCGTCCTTCCCTCTTACGATCAACGGGCAGGGGATGTTCCTCTTGTCCAGCGAAAGCGGGATCATCAGCTCCTCGCGGGGCGCCTTCACGTCGCGCACCACGGTGCAGATGTAGTTTCCCGACCGGACCACCACCGTGTAGGGGCCTTCGTCCGTCACGTGAAAGGCGAAGGGCACGCGGCCGCTCTTGGGCACGCCCGGACCGCCCAGCGATCCCGCGGCGCGGATCAATCGCCCCGCCGGCCCGCTTTCATAGAGCTCGATCCCGCAGTGCTCCCGGCTGAGCAGGTCGGAGGGCTCGAAGACCGCCTCGCCCTCGATCGTCCGGTGCGGGAGCTCCTCCACCTTGACCGCATGCTTCCGGTCCTCCCCGGGCGCGATCTCCTTCACGATCTCCCCCTCGGCGACCCGGTGGACGCGGCTCATCGGTCTCACGCGGACCTCGCGGCAGGGCGTGAAGAACTCCGCGCTCTTCCCCTGCAGGAAGGGCAGCCGCTCGCTCCAGCGCGCCGGCTTGAAGCCCTCCGGCAGCGGCCAGTCGCCGTCGACGATCAGGCCCCGCTCGGTGATCGAGGTGTCGCGGCCCGGAAGGCCCTCGACGCTCAGCCTCACGCCGGCCGGCTTCTTCGTGATGCAGAAGCGGGCCGACCTCAGGTCGTCCATCGCCAGCAGGCTCCGCGGCATCGCGAAGCGCTCGTCGCGCTCGGAGATCCCGGCCCAGCCGATGAAGCCGTCGAGCCGGCAGTTTCCCTGCGCGTCGGTTTTCGCCGTCCGGATCCGCTCGGGCGCGATCTTGTTGTGCTGCACGTGGTCGAAGTTCCAGAAGTCGAAGGACCAGGAGGTGTGCATGGCGTCGACCCGCTCCGGATCGAAGCCGTCCAGGAACAGGTAGCGCGGCGTGGCGATCCCGACGACCCGAGCCCCTTCCAGCGGCGCGCCCGAGGGATCGACCACCGAAACCGAGAGCGGCGCGGGCTTCGGAAGCTCCACCTTCAGCTCCCGCTCGCCGTCGAGCTGAATCGCGAAGTACGCGATGGCCGCCGACTTCGCCGGGTCGTGGAAGCCCGCGAGCGCGGCCATGCCCGCCTCGGGCCGCTGCTCGCCGGCGACGAGGATGAGCTGGTAGGTCGGATGCCTCGAGGGGCCGAACTTGAGCTTCCAGGTCCGGGGCTGGGTGACTTCCTCCCGCCAGGCCAGCGCCCTGCGGGTGCCCGGGGTTATCTTCTCGACCTTGAACTCGTCGGCGCCGTCCCGGCGGAGAATGGCCCAGAACGTCGGACCCAACGAGGCGTCGGCGCCAACGGTCAGCTGGAGCGTCCCGGTGATCGGCGCGTGCTTTCCGCTGCCCGGCGAGGAGGAGTCGCCGCAGGAAAGAAGTCCAGCCAGCGCCAGCGCCAGCAGCGGCTTCGCGGATTTCATGCGCCCGCGGCGGCCACCGTCCCGTCGACGATGGCATCGCACAGCTCCAGGAACCGCTTCAAGTCCGGCAACCCGGCCGGAAGCGGCCCGTCGATTTCGACGCTGCCCTCTCCGATCGCCAGGACCCGGCCGCCGACCTCGTCCAGCCGCATCAGACGTTCCCTCATGACGGGAACGAGCAGCTTCCGGGCGAAGGCGGGGTCGCCCTCGACCGAGATCTTCCGGTCGAAGTCGTCGTCGCCCGTGCGGACTTTGGACTCCTTCGTCGCGTCCCGGTTCAGGGAGATCACGGGAACGGGCACCCGGAACTCGACGACATAGCGGAGATGTCCGGCCCGCCCCCCGCCTGCTCGCGCCGCCTGGAAGAACACCTCGCCTTTCCACTTCGACCGCTCGATCCGGAGCCCGCTGAGCGACCAGAACTTCGGGACGACGGTCACGCCCTCCAGCCCGAGGCCCTTCAGCATCGCCTCGTGAGACTGCTTGCGCAGCAGCGGAACGCCGAACACGCACGCGAGAAGGAATCCGATGCCGACGAAGTAGGGAACGGCTTCCAGGGTCACTTGCCGTCCCGCCACGCGTCAATGATCTTCCGCCGTCCGTCCTGGGGAGGGAGCGACGAGAGGAACTTCTCCGCTTCCGCCCTGGATTCCGGCGTGGGCGGGGAGGCCGTGAGCGGCTTGATCTTCTTCCATTCCTCCGCGAGCTTCCGCCGCGCCTCGAGATAGGCGGGCGTCTCGGGATCCTGCTTCTCCTTGGGCGTCGAGGCGTGGCTGGTGTGGATCCGCTCCCAGACCCTGCTGATGTTGCGGTCGTAGACCTCCGTCCCCGCGTAGCGGAGCTCGAAGTCCTTGTAGAACTTCAGCGCGGTGGGAAACATGCCGCTCCGGAAGGCCCCGTCGGCGCCGTCCAGGATCTTCTGGCCGGGATCGTTCGTCGGGGGCGGGGCCTGGACCGCGCCCTTCGGCTCGGGACGCGCCTCCGGCGGCGGGGGATTCCCGAGGGGGGGCGGATCGACCTTGGAGGGCCGGCTTTTCATCGTGACCAGGTAGAGCACGATGCCCATGATGACCACGGCCCCGAGCGCGATGAGGGGGAAGACTTTGATCCGGTCAGCCATTTGCGTCAGCTCGAACTCGGCCAGACTCACTCCCTGGATTCTACGGGAATGCCGGGTTTGTAACAATGCGGAGCCCTCCGGGATTCCGGATATTCCGGGTGGAAGCCCCGCGTTTGTCGTGAAGGAAGGCGATAGGGGCCCTCTTGGGGCGTGTATAGATATAGGGACGATTTCCGGAAATCCATGATTTGGAGACCTTGCTCGTGAAGCTCGCAACGAACCTGGGGCGGCTGCTCTTCCTCGTCACTCTGACGGCCGCCGCCTCGCTCTCCTTCGGCCAGGCCTCCAAGAAGGAAGTCGGCTCCGGCGTCCCCGACTGGGGCCAGTTCCGCGGGCCCAAGCGCGACGGCATCTCCCCCGAGACCGGCATCCTCAAGGAGTGGCCGGCGAACGGCCCGACCCTGGCCTGGAAGGCGACCGGCATCGGCGGCGGCTTCTCGAGCGTCTCGGTCGCCGGCAAGTTCGTCTACACGATGGGCGACGTGGGCAGTTCCTGCATGCTGATCGCGATCAGCGCGGCGGACGGCAGAGTCGTCTGGCAGTCCAAGGTGGGCAACACCGGCGGCGGCGGCGGCTATCCCGGCCCTCGCTGCACGCCCGCGACGGACGGCAAGATGGTCTTCGCGGTGGGCCAGTATGGCGACCTCGTCGCCGTCAACGCCGTCAACGGCGCCGAGGTCTGGCGCAAGAACATGAGCGCCCTGGGCGGCGAGATGATGTCCGGCTGGGGCTACTCGGAGTCGCCCCTCCTCGACGGCCCGATGCTCCTGGTGACGCCGGGCGGCAACAAGGGCACCGTGGCGGCGCTGAACAAGATGAACGGCGCGCCGGTCTGGCAGAGCGCCGAGCTGAAGGACAAAGCCGCCTACTCGTCGCTCGTCCCCGTCGACATCGGCAACGTCCCCCAGTACCTCGTCTTCACCGACAAGAGCGTCGCGGGCATCACCAAGGCCGGCAAGCTCGCCTGGAGGGCGGACCGCGCCGGGCAGACCGCGGTCATCCACACGCCTGTCATGAGCAAGGACAACATCGTCTTCGTCAGCTCCGGCTACGGCGTCGGCGCCCACGCCTTCCAGATCACGGCCGCGGGCGGCCAGTTCAAGGCGCAGGAGCTTTACGCCCAGAAGCAGATGGAGAGCCACATCGGCGGCTTCGTCGTGATCGGCGAGCACGTCTACGGCCCCGACGGCGGCAGCCTGAAGTGCGTCGAGATCAAGACCGGCAAGGTGGTCTGGTCGAACGGCTGCGTGGGCAAGGGCTCGATCACCGCCGCCGACGGCATGCTCTTCGTCCGCGGCGACAACAAGGGCGGAAGCTCCATCGCGCTGGTGGAGGCGAACCCCGAGTCCTACAAGGAGAAGGGCAAGTTCGCCCAGCCCAGCCCCAGCGGCAAGGAGACCTGGGCCTACCCGGTCGTCTTCAACGGCCGGCTCTATCTGCGCGACCAGGACAACCTCTACTGCTACACCGTCGGGGGCAAGTAGGAGCATGG
>JACQFK010000573.1 GCA_016200125.1 Planctomycetota bacterium | reverse complement strand
GCGAGCGTCCTGCCTTCCCGCCGCGCGGCGGGCCTCAACATCATCGAGGCGATCACCTACGAGTAGCGTTTAGAAGAGCGCGTTTTTCGCCAGGCGCTTGCTGACCTCCCAGAAGGGGCCGGGGAAGGAATGGGCCGCCTTGAGGCAGAGGTCGAGGGACTTGCTGAAATAGTCGATGTCGTCCTTCGTCACCACGAGCGCGGGCGCGACCTTGAGCACGTCCTCGTTGTGGCCCGCCACCTGCGTCAGGATGCGGTGCTCTTCCATCAGCGGGATGGTGAAGGCCTGCGCGAAGAGCCCGGGATGCATCTTGTGCATCATCGACCAGGCCTGGCGGAGGAAGAAGGACTTCGGCTCGCCGAACTCGACGCCGACGAGCAGGCCCCGCCCCCGCACCTCCTTGATGAGCTCGTACTTCTCCTTCAGGGCCGAAAGCGACTTGACGAGATAGTCGCCCATCTCGCGGCAGCGGGCATAGAGGTTCTCGGTCTCGAGCACGTGGAGCGTGGCAAGGCCCGAGACCATCGCCAGGTTGTTGCCCATGAACGTCGACGCGTGGACGCAGCTGCGGTCCAGCCGCGAGAAGACGCCCTTGATGACTTCCTTGCGCGTCACCACCGCGGAGACGGGAACCATCTCGCCGCTGAGCCCCTTGGAGAGGCAGACGACGTCCGGCTCCAGCTTCCACTGCTCAGAGGCAAGGAAGGTGCCGGTCCGGCCGAAGCCGGTGTGGATCTCGTCCATCAGGAAGAGCGCCTTGTGCTTCCGGCAGAGCTCCTGGACGCGGGGAAGATAGGCGTCGGGCGGGACGATGATGCCCGCGCCGACCTGGATCGGCTCCATGAGCACGCCCGCGACGCCGCCCTTGGCGAGCTCCTTCTCGAGCGCGTCGGCGTCGCCGTAGGGCACCGAGATGGTGTCGGGGACCAGCGGCTCGAAGCCCTCGCGCCACATCGCGTGGCCGGTGACCGACAGCGCGCCGTAGGTCACGCCGTGGTACGAGTGGTCCGCGTAAAGCACGCGCTGCCGCCCGGTCGAAGCCCGCGCGAATTTGATCGCCGCCTCGATCGCCTCGGAGCCGGAGTTGGCGAAGAAGACCATGTCGAGCCAGGGGATCCGCTGGACCAGCGCCTCGGCGAGCAGGCCCGACAGGAGCGAGCAGTCGAGCTGGATCAGGTTGGGCAGCGATTCGCTGAGCGCGTCGCGCAGGGCCTGCCGGACGACGGGATGGTTGTGGCCGATGTTCGACACGCAGAAGCCGGAGACGCAGTCGAGCGTCCGCTGGCCGTCGCTGTCCCAGAGATGGCAGCCTTCGGCCTTCGCCCAGGTCTTGTCGTAGCCGATGAGCTGGGTGACCTTCGCCCAGGCGGGGTTGATGTACTTCGCGTGGAGCTTGTAGTTCTCCCCGAGGCGCTGCTTGAAAGTCCCGACGATGTCGAAGGCCATGAGCGGGGGAGTATAAAAGGAAGGCGTCAAAATCTCAACCCCGTTCGCTTTCCTTTGTATAATCTGCACCGTTTCGGAGATCCGCGATGAAGCTCCTGCGCGTAGGCGAATTCAGAAAAGAAAGGCCCGCCGTGATGCTCGCCGACGGCCGCGTCGTCGACGTCTCGTCCAAGGTCCGCGACTTCGACGGGGCCTTCTTCGAGGAGGGCGGCCTCGAAAAGCTGCGGGGGATCGTCAAGGGCGACCTCCCGTCGATCGATCTGAACGGGAAGCGGATCGGCTCGCCGGTCGCGCGGCCCTACAAGGTCCTCGGCATCGGCCTCAACTACGCCGACCATGCCAAGGAGTCGGGCATGCCGATTCCCCCCGAGCCCGTGATGTTCACGAAAGGCTCCAACACCGTCGTCGGTCCGAACGACACGGTCCTCATCCCGCGCGGCAGCAAGAAGACCGACTGGGAGGTCGAGCTGGGCGTCGTGATCGGCAAGACGGCGCGCTATCTGGCCGACAAGGAGACCGCGCTCTCTCATGTCGCCGGCTACTGCATCTCGCACGACGTCTCGGAGCGCGAATTCCAGCTGGAGCGCGGCGGCTCCTGGGACAAGGGCAAGTCCTGCGAGACCTTCAACCCGCTCGGCCCCTGGCTCGTCACGACCGACGAGATTCCGGATCCGCAGACCCTCGGTCTCACGCTCGACGTCAACGGCGTCCGCCGCCAGACCGGAAACACGAAAACCATGGTCTTCCACGTGAAGCACCTCGTCTGGTATCTCAGCCAGTTCATGGTGCTCGAGGCCGGGGACGTCATCACCACCGGCACGCCGCCCGGCGTCGGCCTGGGGCAGAAGCCGGCTCCGATCTACCTCAAGGACGGCGACGTCGTCGATCTGGCGGTCGACGGGCTCGGTAAGCAGCGCCAGGTCTTCAAGCAGGCTTGAGATGCAGGTTTCGATCAAGGTCAACGGCACGCTCCACGCCGCCGACGTCGAGCCCCGGCTGCTCCTCGTCCAGTTCCTGCGCGAGGTCTGCGGCCTGACCGGCACCCACGTCGGCTGCGAAACCTCGCTCTGCGGCGCCTGCACGATCCTGCTCGGCGGCCAGGCCGTGAAGTCCTGCACCGTGCTCGCCGTCCAGGCCGACGG
>JACQFK010000003.1 GCA_016200125.1 Planctomycetota bacterium | reverse complement strand
GGACTGGCGCGCGTCCTCGTGCACGACCCGAAGGTGCTCCTGCTCGACGAGCCCGCCAGCGGCCTCGATCCGCGGGCCCGCATCGAGATCCGCGCGCTCCTGAAGGAGCTGCGGCGTATGGGCAAGACGATCCTGATCTCCTCCCACATCCTGGCCGACCTCGCGGACCTCTGCAACAAGATCGGGCTGATCGAGCGGGGCAAGCTCCTTTACGCCGGCGGGCTCCGCGAGGCGATGGCGCAGGTGCAGGGCGACGACGTCTGGCTCGTCGAGGTCTTCGAGGACACCGACCGCGCCAAGAAGACCCTCGAGCAGCAGCCCTTCACGGAGTCGGTCACGGAGACCGACGGCCTGCTCCGCATCAAGCTCCGTCCGGGCCATCCGGAGGTCCACGTCATCCCGCAGGTGCTCCTGCAGCAGAACCTCCGGCTGAAGCTGTTCAAGGTGGCGGAGGTGACGCTCGAGGACGCCTTCCTCAAGCTGACCAAGGGGGAGGTGTCTTGACGGGGCTCCTCGCCGCCGATCCGGTCGCGGGAAAGGAGCTGCGCAGCGTTTCGCGGCGCTGGCAGACCTATGTCGGCCGCTGCCTCTTCGTCGGCATCACGGCCTACCTGCTCTACGAATACTGGAAGCAGTTCTGGCGGCTCAAGTCGGGGGTGCAGACCTACGTCTCGGTCTCCCAGATCGCCGAGCTCGGGCGGGCGATCTTCGTCCGCTGCGAAGGGGTGAGCATCGTGCTGACGCTGCTCGCCGCCGTGATGGCGGCGTCCGACATGCTGGCCCGCGAGATCCGGCAGGGCACGCTCGGGCTGCTCCTCCTCACCGACCTCAGCCCCCGGCAGGTCGTCCTCGGCAAGTTCAAGGGGGCGATGATGATCGCCCTCGCCCTCTATCTGTGCAGCGTGCCGGTGCTGGCGATCGCCGTGTACATGGGCGGCGTGGGCCCCGCCGACCTGGCCCGCAGCGCGGCCTTCACGCTCGGGCTGGCGGCCGTGGGGGCGGCGGTCTCGCTCTGCTACTCCGCCCGGCTCAAGTCCGGCGGCGCCGCCGTGGCCGTCTCCCTCCCGCTCCTGATGGTGTATCTCCTGGTCTTCGGCGCGGCGGACCTCCTGGGCGACTTCTTCTACCGGAACTGGAGCGCCTCGACCGCGCTCCTCCACAAGGGAGGGGTCGGCACCACGGTCCTGGCGCTCTTCCTCTGCGGGTACTACCTGGCCCTCACCCTGCGCCACGTCCGCGAACGGACGGGCATCGCCCCCGGGCCCGCCGAGCTGGCCCGGGAGCAGCGGACGCTGAAGATCGACGAGCTCCGGGAGCAGAACCCCTCGAAGCCCCGCCGGATCCTGCGGACCTGGCGGGCCGTCTGGGAGGAGAGCCCGCTGCTCTGGAAGGAGTTCACGCTGCGGCCGGCGCTGCGCCTGCGCGAGGACTGGCGGACCCGCTGCAGCGTGATCCTCTTCGCCCTCTTCTTCGCCAGCTTCATCTTCACCCGCTTCGGCGAGGGCGCCTTCTTCAACCTGTGGGGCGCCTTCTTCACGGTCGCCGCGCTGGCCGGCGGATCGCTGCTCTTCGCCCCAGAGAAGGAGGGCCGGCAGTGGCTCCTGCTGCTGTCCACCCCGGTGACCGCCGTCCAGATCGTCCGCGCCAAGCTCCTTTGCGGCCTCATCTTCCCCGAGGCGATGGGCCTGATCGTCCTCTACGGGATGGCCCTCCTGTCCTGGATCGGGATCCAGAGCCTCGCCGGGCTTGCGGTGGTCGCCGCCGCGTCCACCCTCTTCCTGCTCTTCTGCTACGCCCTCGCCGCGACGGCCTCGCTGCGCTCCTCGACCGCCCGCAGCGCCTTCCTCTTCTCCGCGGGCGTCGTGGCCTTCCTCGTGACCGCGCCCCCTCTGCTCGGCGCCGCGATCCGGCCGCTCCACCTCATGCAGGGACACGCGTGGAACGAACTCTGGAACTGGTTCGAGGCCCTCGATCCGGTCACGGTGCTGTCGTCCTTCGAGATCGAGCGCCACCATCCCCTGGAGATCCCCCCGCGCGCCGTCGAGATGGCCCTGCGCTTCTTCACGCTCTACCTGCCAGTGACGCTTCTCCTCCCGGCGGAGATGGTCTGGCGCTTCCGCCGCATTGCGACTCAAGCATGAAGCGGTTCGAAGTCCTGGATCCGGTCACGCTCAAGGAGATCTTCGGCATCTCCCGCCGCGGGCAGACCTACTTCGGGCGCGTGGTCTACGTGGGCCTCATCGGCCTCATCATGTACCAGTTCTGGTCGTCGATCGTGTCGAGCACGCCCTTCCTCTCGCCCTCGGTCTATGCCCAGCTGGGCCGCGAGCTGTTCAGCCGCTTCGTCCCCCTCCAGATGATCATGGTTTCGCTCGCGTCGATCGGCGCGGCGGCGGACCGGGTCATCCGCGAGGAGCGGGCAGGCACGCTGGGGCTCCTGCTCCTCACGCCGCTCAACGCCAAGCGCATCGCCTACTCGAAGTGGAAGGCGGCCATGGCCCAGGCCGGGTCGCTGATCCTCTGCGGCGTGCCGGTGGTCGCCGTCTGCGTCTACCTCGGCAGCGTGCGCCCCTGGGACCTGCTCTGGTGCTTCGCCCTCACGGGCGCCATGGCGATGCTCGGAGCCGCCGCGGGGCTGCGCGCGTCGGCGGTCTGCGTCTCGGTCCCGCGCGCGCTCGTCCTCGCGCTGCTCTACGTCCTGGGCTACGCCCTCCTGCCGCTCACGCTTCTCTTCATCGCCGGCGTCGGCGCGATCTACGCCGCCCCCTTCCTCCATCCCGTCTACTCGGCCTATTGGCTCGTCTTCGGCAAGGTGGGAAGCGATTCGATCTGGAACTTCGCCTGGATCCCGGCGACGATCGTGTCCTACCTCGCCTCGCGCTACATCGTCAGCGGCGTCGGCATCCTCATCGAGCGGCGCGTGCGGACCCCCCGCGCCCCCGCGCTCCCCGCGGATACGGGACCGGTGACGACGGTCCAGAAGCTGGGAAAGAAGCCCGAGCGGCTCACCCGCGAGGTCTGGGAGGGCGATCCCCTGCTCTGGAAGGAGATGCTGACCCGCACGGGCAGCCGCTGGTCCGCCGAGGTCAAGTCGATGTTCCTGGTCTACTCGCTCATCTTCATCGCGCTCTGCTGGCTGTTCACGCGGGGGACGAGCCTGGGCACCTTCTCCTTCCTGGGCGCCCTCTTCTGCTTCCTGGCGCTCGTCAACGGCGCCTCGCTCTTCGCCCCCGAGAAGGAGGGGCGGAAGATCGAGATGCTGCTCTCCTCGCCGATCAGCTCCTACGCCATCGTGCGCAGCAAGCTCGTGGCCGGCGTGGCCTCGCCCGAGTCCCTCCGGATCCTGGTCCTGGCGCTGGTGACCGCCGTGGGCTTCTCGTGGTGGTCCGGGCCCGGCGTCTTCCTCTACGTCGGGGTCCTCCTCCTCTTCCTCCTCTTCGTCTTCATGCTCTCCGCCGCCGCCTCGCTCCACGCCGCCACGCTGCAGGGGGCGGCTCTTGCGACGGCCGGGATCCTCTGCTGCATCCTCCTGGTCCTGCCGATCGTCGTCTCCATCCTCTCGCCCCCCGGCGAGAGCCTCCCCGCGCCGCTCTACCTGCTGTCGACGCTCAACCCGGTCTGGATCCTGGAGCCGCTCGACATGGACCGGGGCCTGGAATCGTCGAGGGCCTTCGGCCGCTTCCTGCTCTTCGGCGCCGTGTATGGGGCGGCCATCTCCGGCCTCGGCGGGCTGATGCTCTGGCGCTTCGACCGGATCATGGGCCGGACGTGAGCCTGCGGGATTTCCTCCTGGATCCCGTCGCCGTGAAGGAGGTCAGCGGCCTGTCCCGCCGCTGGCAGACCTTCGCCGGCCGCTGCGTCTACGTGGTCCTCATCGGCGTCATCGTCTGGATATTCTGGAGGAAGTTCGACCGGGACCAGGTGTTTCCCACCCTTTCCGATTACGCCCGGCTCGGACGGGACCTCTTCC
>JACQFK010000594.1 GCA_016200125.1 Planctomycetota bacterium | reverse complement strand
GTACCTCAAGATCGACGACGAGATCATCTTCTACACGGCCCGCTCCACCGGCGGCGTGGGCGGCGGCATTCCGCCCTCGACGGACAAGTTCACGGGCTGCCAGCGCGGCCAGCTCGGGACCACGGGCGCGATCCACCGCTCGGGCGCCCGGGTCGAGCTCTGGTCCGTGGCCGTCAGCAACACCGCGAACTACCCCTCGCCCACGATCGTCCAGATCGGCGACGAGTGGATCGGGCCGGTCCAGCGCGACCCCTCGGGGAAGAACTTCTGGGTCAGCTTCGTGAAGCCGGGCGGCCAGCCCGTGCGGCTCTCGCGCAACATCCTGGGCTCGCTCCCGCAGAACCACTCGGCCGCGGACAAGATCATCCCGACTTTCCTCTGCCGGGACGTGAACAACTGGCCCTCGCGCGGCCACAGCGTCGGGGCGGGCGACCGCGTTACGCTGACGGACGCGGCCAACCAGAAGGCGGTCGCGCGCGTCCAGCGGGCGGGGCCCCTCGCGCCCCCTGGGCAGTTCCCGTCCTGGCCCGGCAACTGGCAGGTGAACGGCGCCACCCAGATGGCGGCGCTCACCGACTTCGTCACCCGCGACTGGGTGGCCGACGACCTCCACGTCCGGCTCCTCAAGTTCCCCTCGGGCGAGATGCTGAGCCGCGCCTGGCTCGACACCGCGTCGCCGCAGGTCACGATCGGTCCGATCGCCGGCCAGATCGACGAGCTCAAGGCCTTCGCCGCGACGAAGGGCCGGGTCCGCCTGGGCCTCCGCACGGGAACCAGCGACACGACGATGACGGTGAACCAGGTCAACTTCCCCTTCGCGCAGTTCGGCGGCCTGCTCAAGCTCGGCGACGAGTATGTCGGCTACGGCTCCTGGACCCAGAACGCCACGCAGGGCTCCATCAGCGAAATGAAGCGGGGCTGGCTGAACTCGACCCAGGAAATCCACGACCAGGGCGACAACGCCTTCTATCTTCCCTGGATCCCGGTGTCGGCGCTGGCGAGCGACGTCGCGATCGACGAGAAGACCATCCGTCTCCGCCAGCGTCTCTCCGGCGATCCCAACCGCTACAAGAACGGCTACATCCTCCTCGACAACGAGATGCTGCTCTTCGAGTGGAACGCGGGCAACGGCCAGACCCTGAGCATGCCCGCGAAGTGGGACGGCTCGACGGGCCTCTACCGCGGGATGTTCGGGACCCAGCCCGCCACCCACGCGTCGGGCACGAGCCTCGCGTACGGCATGCCCTTCCGCACCTGGGACACCTACAAGCTGCGCGAGTTCGACAACACGATGGTCTACTTCCAGTGGACCGTGAAGATGGACCTCGCCCACTGGAACTCGGTCCGCTGGACCCAGGACATCCCCACGCAGGACAAGAACATCGTCGTGCACGCGATCGTGCGGATCGACGGGAAGGGCGAATTCTGGGACCCGCCCGGCATGAACGACAACGTCATGGTCATCGACTCGATCACGGGCGGCTCGAACGTCAAGGTGGACCGCACCGGCCACCAGAACGACGCCGGGCAGTTCGACGTCCGCTTCTACGTCGAGTACAAGCCGGGATCCTTCGACGCGCAGGCGCCGCGCACGGCCGAATCCTGGAAGCGCTGCCCGCGCATCAAGGAGATCCAGGTCGAGTACGACCGGCCCACCCAGACGCTTCATCATGAAGATCGGTAATCCCCGGGCCCGAGCTTCGGCCCCCGGCATGACGCTCATCGAGCTGCTCGTGGCTTTCGTCATCCTCCTCATGCTCATCGCGGCGCTGGTGACGCTCACGACCCGCAGCCTCGAGACCTGGACGCAGGGCGAGGCGCGGAAGGACATGTACGACCGGGCGCAGGTGGTGCTCGACCTCGTCTCCGCCGACCTGCGCAACATGTACGCGGAGAACGAGTGGTTCACGAACGGGATGCAGCCGCTGCCCGCGCCGGCGCTGCAGGCCGACCTCGACAAGAACAACCGCCCGCGCATCCGCTTCGTGCGCGACGGCAACCCGGCGCTGATGCGCGCGCCCGTGGGCCAGCCGGCCACGATCATCGCGCCGAATTACTACGGGCCGACCTGGGAGGTCGCCTACGTGCTCGATCCGGACCCCGAGGTCAACGTGCTCCACCGCGGCCTCCGGGGCTTCGACCGGCGCAAGTCGGGCACGCTGCTGAATCCGGTCGAGTACAGCTCGAAGACAGACCAGCTCTTCACGAGCTCCTTCACGCAGGTGGAGACGGGTATCCTGCACCTCGACTACAAGTTCTGGACGCAGTACACGACGACCTGGGACGACTCCGCCGCGATCCAGAAGAACCAGGGCAACCGGTCGAAGGTCCAGTCGGGCCCCGAGAAGCGCTGGGATTCGACGCGCCGCTCCGACCCGGCCTTCCACTTCTACCGGTCGAGGACGGACCTGCGGAACCCCGACTTCGTCTATCCCGAGATCATCCAGATCTCGGTGACCGTGGAGATCGGCTCGCCGGACCTCCACGGCGTCAAGGTCGCCGAGCCGGTCGACGAGCGGTCGACCTACATCCACCTGAGCCACACGCGCTCGATGCCCGACGGGCCGTCGATGGTGAAGATCGGCGGCGAGTGGATCGAGTACCGGGAGAAGACGACGAACGACCTGGTGACGCTGCGCCGGGGCCAGCGCAACACCAAGCCGGCGTCCCACGCGATCGGCGCGCCGGTCCACTTCGGCGAGACCTTCACCACGGACGTGAAGCTGCCGGTCTTCCGGGAGGCGCAGGACCCGTGAGGAGGGGGCTCACGCTGCTGGAGGTCCTGATCTCCATCGTCGTGCTGGTGGCGCTGT
>JACQFK010000002.1 GCA_016200125.1 Planctomycetota bacterium | reverse complement strand
TTTTGTGACAGGTCACGAAACAACCCGTTTCTTTTGTGACCTGGGGCGTGCTACACTCGGCGGAGCCATGAGCCGCGCTCTCCGCATCGCCGCCGCCGCGCTCCTTGCCGCGGCGGGCTGCGTCTCCGAGCCCCCCGTCCGCTGGGCCTTCGATCCCGACCGCGAAGAGGGCGTCCACGGCGACGTCGAGGTGGAGTGGTGGTACCACTGGGGCTTCCTCAAGGACGACGCCGGCAACGAATGGTGCGCCTTCTCCTCCTTCTTCCGCACCTGGAAGCAGAGGTATCCCGTCACGCGCTACTTCCTCTACGACCTCACTCATCTCGGGAACGGCGAGCGCAAGTTCCGCTCGGCGGCGGGCGCGGAGATCCTGCCGCTCGTCGCCGCGTTCTCCGGCAAGTCCGAGCTGCCGGCCCCGCATGAGGTGATCCCGGGCAAGCCCCTCGAACAGGCGGGCGACCCGCTCAAGCTCCGCTACGGGGACGACCTGCTGGAGCGGACCGGCCCCTCCACCTACCGGCTCAAAGTGGGCGACGTGGACGTCGAGCTCCAATCGGTCGCGGAACCGATGGCCGTCGAAGGCACGGGGCTCACCGGGATCGGCAAGGCCGAGGAGATGAACTACTACAGCGTGCCGCGGCTCAAGGCCCGGGGGACGATCCGCGGCGTGAAGGCCAGCGGCTTGTTCTGGTACGACCACCAGTGGGGCGCGACCTGGACGGGCCCGTCCATCGGCTGGTCCTGGTGGGGGCTCCAGCTCGACGACGGGAGCCACGTGAATGCCTACGTTCTCCGCGACCTCAAGTCGAAGAAGCTGATCCGGGCGGTGTGCACGCACGACCGCAAGGTCTATCCGATGGAGGCCGAGCCGCTGGAATTCTGGGAATCCCGCACCAAGGTCCGCTATCCCGTCGCCTGGCGGCTGCGCGCGGGTCCGCTCGACCTCCGGATCGAGCCCTGGATGAAGGACCGCGAGGTGCCGGTCCTGGGCGAGCAGGAGTCGATCTGGGAGGGTCCCGTGCGCGTCACGGGATCCGTCACGGGCCGCGGCTTCCAGGAGCTCGTCAGCTACGCCCGCGAGCGCAAGCGCGGCGACTAGGCGCCTATTTCCCCGGGAAGCGGAAGGAATCCTGGACCATCTTCTGGAACTGAGCGAAGGTCTTGCCCGGCTTGCCCCCGTCGTCGAGCGCGTCCTGGAAGACGAGGACGATCGTGTCCTTTCCGCTCGCGAACGAGTACAGGCTCTGAAGGATCGTCTGGTTCGCGAAGGCCACGTCCAGGCGGGTCCCCTTGAGCGGCGTCTTCTGCAGCTCGATCGCGGCTTCCGACTGCTTCACCTCGGCGCTCTTCCCATACTGCCCGATCATCTGGTCGACCATCGTCTTCAGGATCAGCTTGGGGTCGGGGGCCCCCTTGAAGCGCTGGACCATGAGCATGCTGTTGCCGTCGTTCAGGGTCCAGAGGGTCATCGTCCCCTCCCCCTGGGTCTTGAAGGCCGCGCCGCGGGGGTACTGGAAGCTGAGGCCGGCGTACTTGAAGATGCGGTAGGGTTCCATCCGCAGCGTGCAGCTGGTCTTGCCCGCCGCCTCCAGGTCGAAGGGCTTGTCCGGCTCCACGGGAATCCGCTTGCCCCCGGTCTCGAGGTACATGACCAGCGGCGGCTCCTTGTCCTCCTGGGTCGCCGGCATGGCCATGAGGAGCGCGATCACCGCGAGGGGGCATGTGAGCATGGCTTCACCTCAAGAGGATCTGGAAGGGGATCGAAAGGGGCTCAGTCCTGGAAGATCGGCAGGTAGCGGTAGGGGATCTGCAGGACGAGGGTCGCGCAGGCGGTGCCGAAGGCGCCGCCGTAGCCGTCCTGCGACCAGCAGCCCGTCTCGCGCTCCTGCGAGGCCAGCAGCTCCTGGCGGATGGTGGCGTAGCCCTTGGTCCAGAAGGCCGGGTCCTTGGACTTCGCGAAGAAGCAGGCCTGGCCCGCGTACAGATGGGCGTAGTAGTCGTGATGACCGCCGCGGCCGCGGCGGCCCGTGAGGAACTCCATGAGCGCGTTCATGCCGCGCTTCACCTCGGGGGCGTCGTAGGCGCCGTAGAGCGAGAAGACGCACATCCCGGCGGCGGTGAGCGCGTAGGTGCCGCCCGAGCCGCGGGAGCCGAGGCTGTAGGCGATCGTCCCGTCGGAGTGGGTCGACTTCTTGATGTAGTCGAGCCCCTTCTCGATGACCTTCTTCTCGACCGCGATGCCCGAGTTGCGGGCGGAGCGGAGCGCCTGGACCTGCGTCACCGTCACCGAGCCCTCGTGGCCGTAGGGCTGCGGCTCGTAGGTCCAGCCGCCGTTCGGATCCTGGCTCTCGCCGATGATCTTCACGGCCTTGACCAGCCGCTCCTTGACGCCCTCGTCGCCGAGCTCCGCGGTGTCGCCGCACATCCCGTAGAGCTCCGCGAGGAACCAGGTCGCGTAGCCGTGGCCGTGCATCCCCGAGCCGCCGAGCCCGCGGCCCGCCGCCTCGTTGATATAGCCCTGCTTCGACGTGTTCCTCAGGATGAACTTGAGGGCGTCGCGGACGTTCTTCGCGTAGGTCCCGCGATAGGGGGTGGAGTTGTTCGCCAGGAACGCGAGCCCGGCCAGGCCGGTGAAGGCCACCTGGCAGGTCGAGCCGATGCCGCCCGTGCTGTACTGGTTCTTCGCCAGCCAGCGCAGGCCGCGGTCGATGGCGTCGATCTGCTCCCGGGTGATCTCCTCGAAGCTGACGGCCTTGTCCTGGGCGAAGAGGGGCGGCATCGACATCGCCGACGCCCCCAACGCCGCGGCACGGAGGAACTCACGCCGGTCCATACACCCATTATACGGGACGACCGGGCAAAGAGTGTACGATTCGCTCAGCGCCCCCAGGCCGTCGCCAGGGCCATCATGGAGCTCAGGGGCCGGCCCTCGGGGCTGACCTCGAGGTCGATGCGCGCCACGCCGCCCGGGACCTCGTCCCGCATCCAGCGGCGGATCTGGACGACGTCGCCCCCGCGCTGGAAGTTGTAGCGGACCCAGGGGCCCTTCACGGCGCGTCCCTGCAGCTGGTAGCTCCCCTCGTCCTCCACCTTGCGGCCGAAGGCGACGTCGAAGCGGCCCAGCATGTCGCCGACGAGTCCCTCGGGGCCCCGGCCGGTCGCCACGACCTTCTGCTCGATGATCGCGCGATCCGGTCCGCACTCGAGCAGCGTGCGGACGATGTCGAACGACGACTTCGAGGCGTCGATCTTCAGGTCCACGCGGAAGCGCACCCAGGAGCCGGGCCTGCAGGCCGCCCAGCCGGCGTATTCCGGATGGCGCGCGTCGACGGCGCGCAGCATCTCCGCGCGGGCGGCGGCGCTGTCGCGGACGCCGGCATCGGGATCGCTCTTCGCGAGGTCCTTGAGCAGGGCGGGATCGGTCAGGCGGAGCACGATGGTGCGCCGCACGGCGGGATCCTGCTCCTTGCGCACGACCTCGGCCAGCACGGCGGAGTCCTTCACCCGGAGCATGGCTTCGGTGCGGACGCGCGCGTCCGGCGCGGTCCGGGCGAGATCGGCGAGGACGTCCGGGTCGTCGGTCATCATCTGGATGACGGTGGTGTTGTTGGCCTCGACCTCGCGCCAGCCTTTGCCTTCGCGGACGACCTTGGCCGTGGAGCAGCCGACGGAGAGGAGAAGCAGGGCGGCGAACCAGAACTGAGTACGACGGACCATGAGCCACCTCCAAAGGAAGCAGAACCAACAAAAGCTTCTCGGAGAGGCTCGCAGACCTTGAGAAGCGGAAAGGGTCAGGACAATGGGGGGGGATGTGCGGGCAGCACCCGCGTCGCTTACTCCTCCTTGCGGCTCTGCCCTGAGCTAGACAATAGGGATCCCCGCCCTTTGCGTCAAGAGGGTTCTAGAATTTTCATTCCAATTCGAACCGGGAATTCCCTCGACATCGCCCGCGGGGGCGCGATACTGGCCCCCTGTGTCGGACGACGCGCGTCGCAAACGCTGGGCGATGCTCGGCCTGCTGGCCCTGGCCGAGTTCCTCGGCATGTCCCCCTGGCTGCTCGTCGGCGCCATCTCCGACCAGCTCTCGCTGGGGTCCGGGGACGTCGCGCTGCTCCAGGCGTTCGTCCAGATCGGCTTCGTCGCGGGCTCGCTCGCCGCCTCCACGCTCAACCTGCCGGACCTGGTGCCGGCTCGGATCTACCTGGCGGGCTGCGCCGTCGTGGTCGCGGGGGCGAACGCGCTGCCGCTGCTGCGGCCGGGTCTTGCGATGCTCCTCGTCTCTCGCTTCCTGATCGGCTTCTTCCTGTCGGGCGTCTATCCGCCGGCGATGAAGATGACGGCCACCTGGTTCAAGGGCGGCCGGGGACTCGCGATCGGCGTGCTGGTCGGCGGACTGATCGCGGGAAAGTCGATGCCCTACCTGATCCGGGCGCTGGGCCTGGAGCGCTGGGACGAGATGCTGCTGGCCTCCTCGGCGGGCGCCGCCTTCGCGGCGCTCCTGGTCTTCTTCGGCTACGAGGACGGCCCCCACGCCTTCCCCCGCCGCAGCTTCTCCTGGGGCCTGGTGCCCTCGATCCTCCGCCACCGTCCGACGCGGCTGGCCATCGGCGGCTATCTCGGCCACATGTGGGAACTCTATGCGATGTGGACCTGGATCCCGGCCTTCCTCGCGGCCTCCTCGGCCCGCGCGCTGGGGCCGGCGGGGGTGAAGGGCTTCGCCTTCGCGGCGATCGCGGCGGGCGCGCTGGGCTCGGTGTTGGGCGGCTGGACGGCCGACCGCCGGGGCCGCGCCTT
>JACQFK010000615.1 GCA_016200125.1 Planctomycetota bacterium | reverse complement strand
TCATCGACGGGCAGACGCTCGCGACCTATCCGCGGAACGACCACCGCCGCCTCGTCTCCCTCATGCGCGAGGTGGCGCTCGCGATCCAGTACGCCCACGACCAGGGCGTCATCCATCGCGACATCAAGCCGGGCAACATCATGGTCGACACCTCCGGCCGGCCCTTCATCATGGACTTCGGCCTCGCGCGGCAGATCGGCTCCGACCACACGACGGGCGACCTCGTGCTCGGCACCCCGTCCTACATGTCGCCGGAGCAGGCGCGGGGCGGGATCGTCGACGCACGGAGCGACGTCTACGCGCTGGGCGCCACGCTCTACGAACTCCTCGCGGACCGTCCTCCCTTCCGCGGCCGGAACGCCCTCGAGACGCTCGACCAGGTGGTCCGCGACGAGCCGCGTCCGCTCAACCAGAGCGCCTCGGACCTCCAGACCATCGTCTCCAAGTGCCTGATGAAGGAGCCCTCGCGCCGATACCCGCGGGCCGCGGACGTGGCGGAGGAGATCCGCCGCTGGCAGGACGGGGAGGCGATCGTCGCCCATCCGCCCTCGGTCCTCTACCGCATCGGGAAGAAGCTCGCCAAGCGCCGCGCGGTGCTCGCCGTGGGCCTGGCCGGCGGCCTCCTCTCCGCGGTCGTGGGGGCCTGGGCCCTCCGCGCCGGCCTGGAGCTCTCGGTCGAGAAGCAATCCCGCGCCGCAGAGGCCAAGTCGCTGGCGCTGGCCCGGCCGCACCTCGACGAAGGCCGCCGGGCGCGGAAGCGTCTGGACCGCCTCCTCATGACCGAGGACGCGCCGCCCGAGACGGTGCGAAGCCTCACGGAGAAGGCCCGGGCCGAGATCGACAAGGCGCTCGAACTCTATCCGACCTATCCGGATGCTCTCCTGGAGAAGGCCCGGATGTTCACGACCGACCGGGAGCGCGACGTCGAGAGCGCGCTGGAGTATTTCACCAAGGCCATCGACGCGACCACCGGCTACACGACGGCCTACCTGTCGCGGGCGAAGATCTTCCTGGACCGCTTCGAGGAGCGGCGGCACGCGGATGAAGATACGACGGCGCTCGCCGAGCGCATCCGGAGCGATCTGAAGCAGGTCGACGCCTGGTCCAAGGACACGGAAGAGCTCTCCTTCAGCACGGCCGCCCGGGCCGTCCTCGACGGCGACTACGAAAAGGCCGCCCGCATCTTCGAGGAATACGCCACCGCGAGCGTCTCCAGCACCCGGGGCTGGGAATGGGCCGGCCACTCCTGGCTGCACGTCCCGGGCATGCACGACAAGGCGGTCCATGATTTCAGCGAGGCAATCAGGTTCAAGCCGCGCCTCGCCTCGTGCCGGGTCTGGCGCGGCCGGGCCTGGCTCGAAGCGGCGCGCGCCCGGGGCGGCGAGCCCGAGCGCGCCCAGGCGGCGGCTGATTTCCGTCACGCCCTGGAGCTGGAGCCCTCGACGATCGACGCCCTGCTGGGGCTCGGCGAGGTCTCGCTCCTGGCCGGCGACCCGGCCGAGGCGATGCTGAACTTCACCCGGGCCGTGGACTCCAGCCCCGGCCAGGCCCCGGCGCTGTTGGCCCGGGCGCGGGCGAACCTGCGCTTGCGGAATCCCCAGGCCGCCCTGGCCGACGCCGGCGAGGCGCTGCGGCGGGGATCGCGCGACCCGGCGGCCCTGGTGGCGCGCGGCCGGGCCAGGTGCGAGACCGGCGACATCGGCGGAGCCCAGGCGGACTTCGAAGAGGCGGCCGCGAAGCACCCGCGCTTCGCGCCGGCCCTCTCCGGCCTCGGGGACGTCCTGCGCGAGCGCGGGACTCCGGAGCGCGCCGTCGCGGAGTACGACCGGGCCCTCGCGCTCGATCCCGGCTTCGCCCAGGCGTACCGGCAGCGCGGCAACGCCGAGCGCGAGCGGGGCCGCCTCGACAAGGCGCTCGCGGACCTCGACAAGGCCATTTCGATGGATGCGTCCGATCCCTTTCTCTACTTCGACCGCGGCGCCGTCTTCTGCGACCAGGGGGCCTGGGTCCGGGCGCAGGAGGAATTCCGGAAAGGCCTGGCGCTCCGGCCGACGCGGCCGGACTGGTTCCAGCAGCGGCTCTGGCTGGCGCGCAGCAAGGCCGGCGAGGCCGCCGCGGCCCTCGAGGATCTGCGGACTTTCGTGAAGGAGCGGCCCGCCGGGACCGCCGGCCGGCTCGCGCCGAAGATCAACGACCTTCTCCTGGGGAGCCTGTCGGAGGAGGAGTTCATCAGCCTGCTGGAACGCACCGAGTTCTCCAGGCCGGCGATCGCGGAAGGCTATTTCTTCGCCGGGGAGAAGGCGCTGATCGAAGGCCGGACCGCGCGCGCCGAGGAGCTGCTCAGGCGCTGCCTGCGGACCGGGGCGCTCACGACGGCCGGCTACAGCACCGCGGCCGTCGAGCTGCGGTCGCTGTCGAAGTAGATCACTTCGAGATCGTGAAGGTCGTCCGGTTCTTCGCCCACCAGGCCGACCAGTCGGCCGCGCTCGTGAGCTGCTGGTTCGTCAGCGTCTGCAGGGCGGTCGGGATCGTGATGACGAGGTTCGCCGCGCGGTCGCGCTTGACCTCCTCCGGGTCCGGCGGAGCGTCGGGGGATTTGCGGGCGGAGACGGGCCGCTTCCCCGTGATCGCCGGTCCGTTGGCCCCCGACTTGAAGGTCTTGTCGCACTCCTTTAGCTGATCGATCAGCGCCTCGACCAGCGTCTTCGCCCGCATCGCGACGCAGGCGTTGACCGCGGCGGTCGCGACCTTCAGGTCCTTGTCGTCGAGCATGGTCTTGATGGTCGTGACGGCGTTGTCCTCCTGGAGCGTCCCGAGCGACGCGAGCACCGCCGCCTTGAAGTCCACGTCCTTCACGTTCGCGCCCGCCGCCATCGAAGTCGCCAGGGTCTTCGAGGCGAGCCGCTTCAGCTCCACGCTGGCCTCCTGGAAGCTCGCAAGCCCCGCGACCGCGGCGGCCTTCACGGCCTTGTCCTCGTTCGTCAGGTAGGTGGCGAGCTTGGCGATGACTTTCTCGTGCTTGGTCTGGGACATCGAGCCGATCGCCTCGACCCGCGCGCTCGTGTCCTTGCTCTTGAGGAAGGCCTGCTCGCAGGCGGTCACGGCGCCGGCCGCTTCCTCGTCCGCCTTGTCCTGCGGAAAGCCCAGGAGGATCGCCATTAGGTGCATCGCCATGGCAGCTCCTTTCGGGAAGGTCCCCAGATCCTATCAGATATCCGGGGAAATCTGCTACGCGATGATGCGACGGATCACCTCGCCGTGGACGTCGGTGAGACGGAAGCGGCGGCCGTTGTGCAGGTAGGTCAGGCGCTTGTGGTCCAGGCCCAGGAGGTGCAGGATCGTCGCGTGGAGGTCGTGGACGGAGACGGGGTCGACCGCCGACTTGTAGCCGATCTCGTCCGTTTCGCCGTAGCTCGTGCCGCCCTTCACGCCGCCGCCCGCCATCCACATGAGGAAGCCGTGCGGGTTGTGGTCCCGCCCCGCGCTCTTCTCGGAGACCGGCATCCGGCCGAACTCGCCGCCCCACACCACGAGCGTCGTGTCGAGCAGGCCCCGCCGCTTCAGGTCCTTCAGCAGGCCGGCGATCGGCGCGTCCGTCTCGGCGCAGCGCGCATCGTGGTTGCCCTTGATCGAGTCGTGGGCATCCCACTCGTCGTTGATGTAGGCCTGCACGAAGCGCACCCCGCGCTCCACCAGGCGCCGCGCCAGCAGGCACTTCTCGCCGAAGGGCCGCGACTTCTCCACGTCCAGCCCGTAGAGCGTCCGCATTGCCTCCGACTCCTTTGAGAAGTCCACCAGCTCCTTCGCCGCCATCTGCATCCGGTAGGCCATCTCGAAGGACTGGATCCGCGCCTCGAGCTCGCCGTCGCCGCCGTGGGCCGCCAGGTGGTCGCCGTTCAGCGCCGCCGCCGCGTCGAGCATCGCCCGCTGCCGCTCCGCCGACACGTCCCCGGGCCGGTCCAGGTTCAGGATCGGCGTCCCGTTCGCCCGGAAGAGCGTCCCCTGCCAGCTCGACGGCAGGAAGCCCGAGCCCCAGTTCGCGGGCCCGCCCTTCGCCCCTCGCGAGTTCCCCAGCACGATGAAGCCCGGCAGGTTGCGGTTCTCCGACCCCAGCCCGTAGGTCACCCAGGAGCCGACGCTCGGGAAGCCGACGCGGGTCAGCCCCGTGTTGATCTGGTACATCGCCGGGCCGTGGTTGTTCGACTCGGCCCAGCAGGACTTGATGAACGCGATGTCGTCGACGCACTCCGCGAGCTTGGAGTACTTCTCGCAGACGTAGGCGCCCGACTGTCCGTACTGCTTGAACGAGTAGGGGGACTTGAGCAGCGGCCCCGGGTTCCCGAAGAAGGTCTCGATGCCGTCGACCCGCTTCCCCGCGTTCTTCTGCAGCTCCGGCTTATAGTCGAAGAGATCGAAGCCGCTCGGCCCGCCCTCCATGAAGAGCCAGATCACCGACTTCGCCTTCGGCGCGAAGTGCTCCTGCGCCTCGAGCAGGCTCGAAAGAGCGAGCATGCCGAGACCGCCGCCGGCGTTGCGGAGGAAGTCGCGGCGCGTGCAGCTAGTCGACATAGACGAACTCATTCAACGTGAACAGGACGTGGCAGAAGTCCGCGAGGTCGAGCTTCTTCGCGACCTCGAGTTCCGACGGCTTCGGCTCGCGGCCCAGCGCGAGCAGGAAGGCCCGCTCGTGGCTCCCCGCCTTCTCCGCGAAGGCCTTTGCGCTGCCGCGGACGAAGGGGTCGTTCAGGAGCGTGAGGGCCTGGGGCGCGACCGTGGTCCGCGCCCGGCGGCCGCAGCTCGCGCTCGATCCCGGCGCGTCGTTGACCTCGAAGAAGGGCAGCATCACCGAGCGCTTGATGAACACGTAGACGCTCCGCCGCCAGGTCTCGGGCCCTTCCTGGATGTTCCTCGGATAGTCGTCCTTGCTGCGGGTGACGATCGCCTCGCCCGGGATCCGGACCTTGACCGCGGGGCCGTACATCTTCGGATTGAGCCGGCCGCTGAGCGCCAGGATGGCGTCGCGGAGCACCTCGGCCTCGAGCCGCGCCGGCCGCCGCGCCGACGGGTAGGCCGCGCTGAGCAGGATCCGCCGCTGAAGGGCCTTCAGCTTCCAGCCGCCCGCAATGAGCTCCCGCGCCAGGCCGTCGAGCAGCTCCGGATCGGCCGGCCGCTCCCCCTGGATGCCGAAGTCGTTCGGCGTTCCGACGAGCCCTTCGCCGAAATGATGAGCCCAGACGCGGTTCACGATGACCCGCGCGAGCAGGCGACCGGCGCCGCCCTCGACGTCCGTGAGCCACTCGCCGAGCGCCACCCGCGGGCGCGGATCGCGCGGTTTCTCGGCGTCGAGCACCTTCAGGAACCCGGGCCGCACTTCTTCCTTCTTCAGGTCGACGTCGCCGCGCTGGAGAAGCCAGGCCTGCTGGGGCTCGCCCTCCGAGAGGGTCAGCGCCTTGGGCACGGCGCCCGGGGCGGCCTTCGCCAGCTCATCCCAGGCGGCGCGGTCGGCGTCGCCCAGCGTCTCGCGGAGCTGCTCGTCCGTGACCTTCACGGCCTCCCCGTGCTTCTTGTAGAGCGCCGACGACACGCCGTTGTTGGGGCTCAGCGGCTGACGCAGGATGTCCTTCTGGTCCTCGGGGATCGCGAGCGCGCGGATTCTCTGCTCGCGGACCGCCGCGCGGCGGGGCTCGACGAACTCCTGCAGCCTCCGGTGAGCGGAGGACAGCGGCTTGTCCTCCCGCTTCGTGGAGATGAAGGTCGCGACGAGCTGGTAGTACTCCTTCGACGTGATCGGGTCGAACTTGTGGTCGTGGCAGCGCGCGCAGCCGACGGTGAGGCCGAGGAAGGCCTGGCCGGTGGTGGCGACCAGGTCGTCGAGCTCGTCCATCCGGTACTTCTCCTTGTTGCGGCGGCTGTCGGTTGGCGTGGTGTCCGAAGCCGGGCCGCAGGTGAGGAAGCCGGTGAGCGCGAGCGCGACGGGATCGTCGGGCGCGAGCAGGTCGCCCGCGAGCTGCCCTTTCACGAAAGCGTCGAAGGGCAGGTCGTCGTTGAGCGCGCGGATCACGGCGTCGCGGTAGGCGTAGATCGTCTTCCGGTCGGCATCGCTCTCGTAGCCGCTGGAGTCGGCGTAGCGGGCGACGTCGAGCCAGTGGCGCGCCCAACGCTCGCCGTAGGCGGGGCTCGAGAGCAGGCGGTCGACGGTTTCCTCGTAGCCGCGAGCGAGGTCCTCGGGCGCGGGCGGCAGGCCCGTG
>JACQFK010000585.1 GCA_016200125.1 Planctomycetota bacterium | reverse complement strand
GGCCGCTTCGGCCGCACCTGGACGGCCCCGCGCGGGAAGGGGCTGCTCTGCTCGATCGTGCTCAGGCCCGAGATCGAGGCCGAGCGCGTGCCGCTCATGACCGCGATGGCGGCCCTCGCCGCGGCCGACGTCGTGGGCGACGCGGCCCAGATCCGCTTCCCCAACGACGTGATGCTGGAGGGGAAGAAGATCGCCGGCATCCTCGTCGAGGCGCGCTTCATCTCCAGCCGGCCCGACATGTTCATCGTCGGCATCGGGCTCAACGTGAACGCCCATCCGGCGGGCATGAATGCGACCTCGCTGGGCGAGTCGGTGTCGCGCGCCGCGGCGGCCCGCGCGCTGCTCGAGGCGCTGGACGACTGGTACGGGCGGCTCGACGGCAGCCTCCGCGACTACCGGAAGGCCTGGCGCGAGCGCTCCTTCATCCTCCGGAAGCGCGTGCGCGTGAAGCAGAACGGGCGAGCGGTCGCGGGCACCGTCGAGGACGTCGACCCCATGGACGGCCTGGTCCTCCGGCTCGAGAGCGGCCATCCGCGCACGATCCGAAGCGAGCACGTCGAGCACCTTGAGGTGATATAAGGATCCTATGGCCGAGCCTCATCTCACCCGCCAGGCGGTCTTCGACCGCAACCTGGGAGTTTTCGGCTACGAGATCCTCCTTCGCGAGGGCGACGAAGACCTCCTGCTGGGACCGGCGCCCGACCAGGCCGGCGCCCGCATCATCGAAGGCTCGATCAACACGGTCGGGCTCGGCTCGCTCCTCCAGGGGAAGAAGGCCTTCTTCAACGTCACGCGCCGCATGCTCGCGGAGGACCTGGCGGCGCTGCTGCCGCCCTCTCAGTCGGTCATCGAGGTCCTGCACACCCTCGAGCCCGACCAGGCCGTGGTCGACCGCTGCAAGGAGCTGAAGAAGCGGGGCTACCAGATCGCGGTGGACGCCTACACGGCGCGCCGCAACATGATGCCCCTCATGGCGCTCGCCGACATCGTCAAGGTCGACTTCCGCGCGACCGACGAGACGGAGCAGGCGACCTGCGTCCAGAGGTACGGCAAGCCCGCCGTGAAGCTGCTCGCCGACCGGGTGGACACCCATGCGGAGCTCGACCGGGCGCGGCGGACGGGCTACACGCTCTACCAGGGCCCCTTCTTCTGCAAGCCGCAGCAGCTGGTTCGCAAGGAGGTTCCGACCTTCAAGCTGAACTACCTCCGGATCCTGCAGAAGGTGAACGAGCCGGAGATCAGGTACGACGAGCTGGACGGGCTGATCCGCCAGGACCTGGCCCTCTCGCTCAAGCTGCTCCGCTACGTGAACTCCGCGATGTTCGCGCTGCCGCAGCGGGTGGAATCGATCCGCCAGGCGCTCGCGCTGGTGGGGATGGCGGTGATCCGCCGCTGGGTCTGCCTGCTCGCGCTCGCCGCGATGAGCGAGGACAAGCCGCAGGAGCTGATCGTGACGTCGCTGATCCGGGCCCGCTTCTGCGAGCTGATCGGCCAGGCGGCCGGGATGCAGAAGCTCGAATTCGATCTCTTCATGGTGGGCCTGCTCTCCGCGGTGGACGCGATCCTCGACCGTCCCATGCTCGAGGTGCTCAACGACCTGCCGCTCTCGGCGGACGTGAAGGGGGCGCTGATGGGGAAGAAGGACGGCCACGGCCGCGTGCTCGGGCTTGCGCTGGCCTACGAGCGCGCCGAGTGGGACAAGCTCCCCGCCGCGATGGGCAACCTTTCGCTCGACGTGACGAAGCTTCCGGCGTTCTACAAGGAAGCGGTCACCTGGGTCAGCCAGATCTTCGTCCCGCGCTGACCTGGACGTACCAGGCACCCAGTACCAGGTACCACGGACGAGCTACCCGGAGGGCACCTGGTACATGGTACTGGGTTCCTGGTTCCTATTTGATCTCCACATACTGGCCGCCGTTCTGCTCGGCCAGCTGCTTGAGGAAGGAGCTCGCGCCGAAGGAGATCGTGTGGATCACGATCTGGCGCAGCCGGTTCATCCGGTGGATTTCGCGGAGGATGTCCTCCTGGGCGATGATGCGGCCGGCGGTCGGGTCGCCGTCGCTCAGCAGGTAGATCGTGTCCGCCTCCTTGTGGCCGAAGGCGAACTCCAGCGAGTCGAAGATGTTCGTCGAGCCGCGCGGCACCACGCGGGCGACGACCGCCTGGGCCTCCTTCAGGCTCGGCTTGATCGGGACCAACCCCTTCTTCCAGGGCTCGATCCGGTCGTCGAAGAACACCAGGTTGACCTGGGCGTTCGCACTCAATTGTCCGAGGACGCGCGAGAGTTCCTTCTTGGCCTGCTCGATGCGCGATTCGTTGCCGGTCACTTCCGACATGCTGCCCGACATGTCCAGCAGGAAGACCATGCGGTGGGAGAGGACGGGCACGCCGTGATAGGTGGTGGTCCCGGCCTGGCTGCTGGCGATCGCCTTGGCCTTGTCGGGCAGGGCGAAGTCCTCCTTCGCGCCCGCCCACCACTCCTTCCACTGGCCGGGCGCATAGCCGAAGGGCCGGCCCGTGAGCCCGCGGAGCGCGTCGACGATCTCCGCGAGCATGCGGCCCTCCTCCTTGTCGATGCGGTCGACGAGGAGATCGACGCCCTCCTTGCGGCGGAGGCGGACGAGGCCGTGGATCGCGGCGACGCGGACGGGCCATTCCCTGGCCTTGAGCGCCTTCTCGAACACGGCGAAGGCGTCGGCGGCGTGGACCTCGCCCAGCGCGTCGAGGGCGGGGATCGCCAAGCCGGGCTTGTGGTGGCCGGCGAGCTTGAGGAGGAGCTGGATCGTCGCCTCCGAAGGGAAGGCGGGGAGGAGCCCGATCGCGATCGCGGCGGAGTCCTCGTTGGCGCCCTGGGCCTCGCGGTGGAGGATCGCCTCGGCGTTCTTGTCCTTGCGCTCGGCGACGGATTCGAGCGCGGCGGTCCGGACCTCGAGGACCTTGTCCTTGAGCGGCTCGGAGAGGCGATCGCCCGCGCTCGCATGCTTGAGCCTGCCGAGGGCGCGCGCCATCATGGAGCGGACGTTCGGGTCGGCGTGGCGCAACGCGGCGTAGATCTCGGCGGCCGACTTGTCGTCGGTCATCGAGCCGAGCGCCTCGGAGAGGAGGCGGCGCAGCGTGGGGTCGGTCGTCACGGCGGCGGCGACGAAGACGCGGGTGCTCGCGACGCCGCCGGCGGCCTGGAGCACGGTGACGGAGGCGTACTGGACGAGGGGCTCGTCGGTGGAGGTGGGGGCGAGCGCCTTGCGGGCGACGTCCTTGAGGACGACCTCCTTGAGCGGGGAGAGGGCGATCATGGCCATGGCGCGGATGAGGGGGTCGCCGTCCTTGAGCCCGTCGCGCCAGAGGAACTCGCAGTCCTTGAGGGGGTAATTGCGCAGTCCGGCCCAGGCGTGGATGCGGATCTCGCCGGTCTCGCGGGCGACGGTCTTGGCGACGCGGAAGCCCTCGGGCGTGGGCGGCCGGGTGATCGCGTCGATCGCGACGGCACGGAAGGTGAACTGCTGCTTCGTTTCGCCGGCGACGTCGGCGAGCTTCTTGATCGCGGCGGGGGCGGCCCATTCGGCGAGGCCCTGGAGCGCGGCGGCGCGGACGGCGGAATCCTTGTCCTTGTCGAAGATCTCGACGAGGAGCGCGCCCGCGGGGTCGCTCTTGAGCCCCGCGATGGCGGCGACGGTCTCATTGCGCGTGAGGGCGGGCTTGTCCTTCTCGGCGTCGAACCTGGCCTTGAGGGAGTCGAGGTCGGCGTCGAGGGGCGCGAGGAGGGCGACGATCGCGATGAGGGTGCGCATGTTTCTATATATTAGACACTCTTCAGGACGGAACGGGGCAGAAAGGGCGCGCGGTTCCGTGATTAGTCCTTGACTGGGGGGAGGGTGCGCGTAAACTGGGGAGCCTCTACCTCGTTCAAGAGGGCGCTTAGCTCAGTTGGTAGAGCGCTTGGATCACACCCAAGAGGTCACAGGTTCGAGTCCTGTAGCGCCCACCATGTTTGGAGGCGTTTTAAGCGGTTTTCGGGTGTGAGCGGAAACCGCACCTGTGGCAGTTTCTGTGGTGGACCAAGGGACATCCCTTTCGAGGGGTGTCCGTGGACGAAGATAGGATCCGGCTGGGTCGTGGGGTAGC
>JACQFK010000591.1 GCA_016200125.1 Planctomycetota bacterium | reverse complement strand
TGGGCAACGGCGCGGGCGCCGCGGGCTCGGGGGTCTTCAACCTCGTGGGCCCGGCGACGCTGGCGATCGCGCCGAACCAGACCTTCTCGGTCAACGCGACGGACGGCCGCTTCACGACGCTCGCCGGCGGCGGGGCCAATCCGACGCTGACCCACAGCGCGGCGGGGACCTTCACCGCCACCGTCGCCGGCCAAGCCAATCTCTTCGGCCTGAACTTCAGCTTCGGAGATGTCGCCGGCCTCAGTTTCACCGGAACGCTGGAGCGGCTCCGCAACGTCCGCTTCACCGACGCCAGCGCCGCCGTCGGATCGCGCCATCTGACGATCGCGATCGCGAATCTCAATCTCGACTGCCCGGGATGCTTCTTCGACGCGACGGGCGCATTCAACGTGCAGGCGCGGGGCGCCAACGGCAACATGCGGCTCCGCTTCGAGGACCGGGGCCCTTCCGATCCTCCCGTCGGCCAGGGCATCGGAGGGCCCGGTGCGGGAGATGCCCGGGACAACGACGACGACCTCATCGACAACGGCGTGCTGACCGACGCCGGCGAGACGGCCACGGGCTCGCTGGTCCAGTGGGTCTACACCGCGAACATCGACCTGACCGGCGCGCTCCAGGGATTCCCGGAGCCCGCCTTCGACTGGAACACCTTCAGCTACTATTCCACTTATGCGGTGATGAGGCAGGCGGCGGGCACGTCGGACATCATCCAGGTGCTGAACGTCAACGGCGACGTGAGGCCGGGATACTCCTTCTCGCCGGGCGCCGCGGCGGGGAACATCACGGGCCCGCTCTTCTGGGACACGGAGGCCGGCGGCACCCACGTCGTCTACTTCGGCACGACCACCGGACTGGTCTACAAACTCATCGACAACGGGGCCACTCTTGCCCCGCCGGCGCTTCCCAACCCCTGGAACTCGCCGTATTCGAATGCCACCTTGCAGTACGTGTCGACTCCGGTCATGTCGGACCAGACCAACCTCTACTTCGGCGGCAACGACAACCTCAACCCGGGCAACAGCACCTCCCACTGGGGGATGTACCGGATCGTGATCGCCACGAAGACCCAGTCGATCGGGGCCGTCAACCTTCAGAGGGAGGCCATCACCAATGCCTCGTCGTGGGCGGATACGGCAGGCGGCCGCATGATCTTCCAGGCGGCGGGCACCGCCGCCAACGGCGCATCGTCCATCTACCGCATCCGGACGACGACTTGGGTGATCGACGCCCAGGTCACGAGCAACAGTTCCTTCACCGCCCCGACCAACGTTCCCATCGATACCCTTTTTGTGGGGGAGGCCAACGGCCGGATGCACGCGGTGAATGCCTTGGGCACCGCGGCCCAATTCACGGAGCGGACCGGCTTCCCGTTCACCGTCAACGCGAATCCCGTCACCGGCGGCGCGGTCTGGGACAGGGTCAACGCGACCCGCCTCCCCACGCTGACGGGCGGGCGGCTGTTCTTCGGCACGGGGAGCGGCGACATCTTCGAGCTCTATCTCTATCCGGCGGCCTGGACGCTGAACACGAACTACTACCGCGTCACCCCCGCGGGAGGCGGCGCCATCCAGTCGATGCCCCTGGCGCAGGGGGGCATCCTCTACGTCTCCAACAGCGCCGGGAAGCTCTACGTCTACGACGCGGACGGCGGAGCCGGCCCCGTCCTGATGACCACCTACACGCTGTTCGCCAACGCGGCGACGGGGGATATCTCCCGGGATGCCGTCAGCTCCGGAAGGATTTACTTCGGCACCAGCGCGGGCCGGCTCTATTCGATCCAGCCCCCGGCCGATCCGACACCGGCGATTCCATGAAGACTTTGAGAGCGTTCGGACTCCTGGCGCTCCTGGCGGCCACCGCCCGGGGGGACGACTGGTCCCAGCTCGGCCGCGATCCGGGCCGCACGCGCGCCCCGTCGGAGTCCCTCCTCGCGCCCGCCTTCCTGGGCTCCGTGGCGACCGGATCGTCGACGATCGCGTCCCCGACGGCGTCGGACGGCTTCCTGGTCACCGCCGGGCTGGACGGAGTCGTCCGCGCGTTCCATGAAGGGAGCCGCCAGCTGCTCTGGTCCACCTCCACGGGGTCCGCGATCATTTCGACCCCCCTGGTCGACCTCGGCCGGATCTTCCTTCCGTCCACGGACGGCACGCTCCGGATCCTGAGGCTCGCCGACGGCGCTTCGCTCGGATCGGTGGACACGGGAGGATCCAACTACTCTTCGCCGGTGCTGTCCGGGAACACTCTCTTCCTGGCTTCGGGATTCCCCGGGACCTCGATGCTCGCGATCGACAAGGTCTCGATGTCGGTCACCTGGAGCCGCCCGCTGGACCAGATTTCCTACGCATCTCCCGCCGTCGGCGGGGGCAAGGTGCTCATTGCAACCAACAACGGAACGGTGGCGGCCTTCGACGCGGCCACGGGCATTCCGGCTTGGACGGCGGACGTCGGGGGGGCGGTGGGCACGTCGTCGCCGGTCATCCTCGGGAACTCCGTCTTCTGTCTCTCCGAGGGGACCCTGACCCGCCTGGATCTCGGCACGGGGGCGGCGACCGCTCCCCCCTTGATCCTGACCGACACGCCCCCGGCGAACGTCCTCTCCGTGCAGTACGCCTCCTCCTCCCTGTCGCTGGTCGACGGGCTGCTGATGGGCGTCGTGCGCTTTGACTATGCGATCGACAGCAGCGGCGATGGGTACGTCGACGCCTGGACGCTGCGGGAGTTCGCCTTCGCCGCGGACCCGAGCACGCTGGCCCTGGCCTGGCCGCCGGTACTCCTCGGACAGCTTTCGGACGCGGACCTCAATGCGATCCCTCCCTACGGAATGGCGCCTGCGCCCGTCTCGCTGGGAAGCGCCGCGGCCTTCGCGTCGTCCCTGGACCCAGCGCTTCGTCGGATCAGCTCGGCGGGCGCCGTCTCGACCCTGCAGACGCTCGACGCGGCGAGCCAGGCGTCGCTCCTGGTCGCCAACGCCCGCCTCTATGCCCTGACGAAACCGGGAACCCTGTACGCCTACGAGGACCCCTCGCTCGTCCAGCCGCCCTCTGCGACCGGGCTGAGCCCCGACGCGGTCCAGTTGACCGTCTCGCCCGGCTCCTTGTCCTGGAATTCCGCCGGCGCGGGGATGACCTACACGGTGCGGAGGGCCCGTGATGGCGACCTCCTCATGGACTGGGACTTCGAGAATACGACGGCTTCCACCTCGACGCCCTGTCCGCCGGTCCAGGACGGGTATCTCTACACGTGGGGCGTCCGGGTCCGCTCCTCCTCCGGCGCCTACTCGCCCTGGAGCCTGGCGACCTTCGGCCAGGGCCTGCCCCAGGCGCCGATTTCGCTGACGGCGACGCCCGGCATCAAGAGCGTGACCCTCGCGTGGAGCAGCCCCTCGGCGGCCACGACCGGCTACCGGCTGTCCTATGGTTTGACCGGCGGCCCGTTGGGCACGGTTGCGAATTTCGGACTCCTGACGACCACCACGGTCTCCGGACTGCTGGGCGCGACGAGCTACACCTTCGAGCTGCGGGCGCTCGGCCTGTTCGGGTCGATGTCCGATCCGGTGCTGGTCTCGGCCACGCCGCTGGCGACGATCTCGATCGCCGGAACGCCCTACGCGACCCTCGCGGGCGCGCTGGCGGCGGCGCTTCCGGGCCAGGTGGTCGAACTGGGTGAGGATACGTATTCCATCGGCGCGACCCTCCAGCTGCCGCGCGGCGTGGAACTGCGCGGCGTGAACGCCCTGGTCACGCGGCTCGAAGCCGCCGGACCGGTCGTGATGATCGACGCGCTCGAGGGCAGTTCGGTGAGGATGCTCTCGCTCTCGGGCGGCACGATCGGCGTCCGCGCGAGCGAGACGAACGTCACGGTCGCCAACTTCGTGATCCGCGACATGGCGGATTCCGGCATTACGGCGATGACCGGGTTCACGACCGCGACGGGCAACACGATCGTGAACAACGCGGTCGCCGGCATTCATTCGTTCGGGATCACCTTCGCCCGGAACAACATCGTCCAGGGCAACGGCATCGGCTTCTCGGGGCGCGTCGCGTCCAGGTACAACGACGTGAGCGACGGCTACGCGGTCTCCATCCCGGGACCGGGAGACCTGCAGGCGCCGGTGTCGTTCCTGAACGCCGCGACCGGCGACTTCCGCGAGCAGGCGAACCAGCCGTCGCTCGACGCCGGGGATCCGGCGGATGCGTTCGCGCTGGAGCCGGCGCTGAACGGCGGGCGGATCAACCTGGGTGCCTTCGGTAACACCTCGCTTGCCGCGACGTCGACGACCGCGGGCGGCGCCTCCTCCTCTTCGCCGTCCGGCGGCGGCTGCGGCCTGACGGGCCTCGAAGTCCTGATTCTCCTCGCGCTCCTCCGCCGCCGTCGATGAAGCCCACGACCTTCTGGCCCCTCGTCGTCGTCATCGCCGGGGCCGCCCTCGGCGCGGCCATCATCATCCTGCGCCGGGAGCCTCCTGCGCCCCTCCCCAAGCCCGCGGTCGAGGAACCGAACCCCCGTCCGACGCCGCCGCTCCCGCCTCCCCTGGCCGCTCCGCCCGCCTCTTCAGATCCACTGATGAACCAGTGGCGGATGGCGATCCGGCAGCACGATGAGAAGGGCGTCCTGGGCGCGCAGGCGGGCTTCCTCGCGCGGGAATGGGAGTACCGCGAGCCGCTGATGAAGATGGCGAAGGAGGAGGCGGACCCCCGGATCCGCGCCTTCAGCCTCGCCGTCCTCGGGCGGATGAAGGCCACGCCGCCGGAGGCGTTCTTCATCGAGCGGCTCGACGACGCGTCGGAGCACCCGCGCGTGAGCGCGCTCCAAGCCCTGGAAAAGATCGGAACCTCCGCCTGCCTGTCGAAGGTGGACAGCCTGGCCTTCTCCGACTATTCGAAGGCGGTCGAGGCCGCCGCCCTGCGGACCGCGAAGGTTGTGCGCTCCCGCTGAGTTTGGAGTAGAATCCTGCCATGAAGAAAAAGAAGCGGCCCTACAAGCGGCCGACCGTCCGCAGCGAGAAGGTCTACGAGCGCAAGAGCCTCGCCTGCGGGAAGTCGAGCCCGATGAGCGTCGTCTGCATCGCCAACCCCAAGCTGTCGTGAGCTCCTTCGATCTCCACCAGCTCCTGCTGTCGGACGGCATCCGTCTCCGCGCGGTGCGCCGCGCCCTCCGCGAAACCGTCCGCCCGGGCTCGGTCGTCGTCGATCTCGGCGCCGGGACGGGCATCCTGGGCTTCCTGGCCCTGCAGGCGGGCGCGGGGCGCGTCTACGCCATCGAGCGCCATCCGATCGTCCGGCTGGCGCGCGCCGTCGCCGCTGAAAACGGGTACGGCGACCGCGTCCGCTTCGTCGAAGGCGACTCCCGCCGCGTGCGGCTGCCGGAGCGGGCGGACCTCGTCGTCTCGGACCTGGTCGGCCCCCTCGGGATCGATCCCGAGATGGCCGGCTCGCTGGCGGACGCGCGGCGCTTCCTCAAGAAGCGGGGCCGCTTCGTCCCCGAGCGGAGCGAGGTGTGGATCGCGCCGGTCCGGGCCGCGGCGCTGCACCGCCGTCACGTCCAGGCGGGGAGGGGCCACGGGGTGCGGCTGGACGCCGTCCATGCCATCGCCGCGAACCGGATCGGCTGCTTCCCGGCGATGCCGCGCTCGCTCGCCGCGCCGCTGCGCCGCGCGCTGCTGTTCGACTTCGCCCGCGGCTCCGCCGCCTTCCCGCGGCGGGCGCGGCTGGCCTTCCGCGTCGGGGGCGGCGCGGTCCACGGGATTGCGGTCGTCGTCAGGGTCCGCCTGTCGCCGGGCGTGAGCCTGGATTCGAGCTTCGGAACCCACTGGAAGCCGGTCTTCCTCCCGGTGCGGAATCCGATCGCGACGCGCGCGGGCGCCCGGGTCGAGGCGGAGCTCGTGCTTCACGACGCGAGCAATCTCGAGTGGCGTCTCGGCGATCAGAGGCAGTCGACCCTGCTCGAGAGGGCCGCCTATGCCTGACCAGGTCCGCTACCGCCGCGACGGGCGCCTGCCCTTCCAGGAGATCCAGGGGCAGACCGTGATCGTGGTCCCCGCGCGGCGCGAGCTCCACGAACTGGACGAGATCGCGACCTTCCTCTGGGCCGCGCTCAGCCGCGAGCGCAGCGTGGCCGACCTGGTCGGCTCGCTCTGCGACGAATTCGAGGTCGACGCCGCCGCGGCCGAGAAGGACGTCCGCGAGTTCCTGGCGTCCCTCGAGGCGAAGGGACTGGTGGTCCGCGCATGAACGACTGCGGGATCCTGGACGGCCTGAACGCGCGGGCCTACGACGGCTGCATCCCGCTGAACGTGACCCTGGAGCTGACGCTGCGCTGCAACATCCGCTGCACCCACTGCTACAACTTCGACCGCGACCAGCCGCGGGCCGGGACGGGGCCGGAGCTGTCGGCGGAGGAGATCCGGACCCTGCTCGACGACCTGCGCCGCGCGGGGACGCTCTTCCTTTCGCTCAGCGGCGGCGAAGCGATGGTCCACCCGCGCTTCTGGGAGATCGCGGACGAGGCGGCGGCGCGGGGCTTCGCGCTGACGGTGCTCTCGAACGGGACGCTGCTCACGGAAGCGGCCTGCGATCGGCTGGCCTCCTACGCGAACCTCTGGGGGGTCAGCCTGAGCGTATACGGCGCGCGGCCGGAGACCCACGACGCGATCACGCAGGTGGCCGGCTCCTTCGAGCGGACGATGGCCGGGGCGCGCCGCATGGCGGCCCGGGGCGCGAGGATCGGGCTCAAGTTCGTGCTCATGAAGGGCAACGCGGCTGAGGCGGGGACGATGATCGCGGGGGCGGAGGCGGAAGGCTTCGAGTTCTCGATCGATCCTACGATCACCTGGCGCTACGACGGAACTTCGGGCAGCCTGGCCGGGCGCGTGGATCACGAGACGCTCGAAGCGCTCTACCGGAAGCCGCTGCGCCCGCTCATCAAGCCCGGGCCGGCCGAGCCGACCGACGACCAGTTCAAGTGCAACTGCGCCCGCGGGAATGCGGCGGTGTCCGCGACCGGGGAAGTGTACCCCTGCATCGCCACGCCGCTGCGGGCGGGCTCCATTCGGGAACGGAGCTTCGTGGACATCTGGAATGAATCGCCCGTCTTCCAATGGATCCGGGGCCTGCGCGTGGCCGACTTCAAGACCTGCGCCCCCTGCGGCCTGAAGTCCTGGTGCCGCCGGAGCCCGGGTCCCGCCTACCTCCTGACCGGTGACTACACGGGCGTCGACCCCTGGACCTGCCGCGAGGCGGAGATCATCCGCTCGATTGCAACGAAGCAAACCGTTTGATTCGTTGCGGATTTGCATAATGCGAATGGGGGTGGTATATACCCCTGTGCAGAATGCGCCCCTTTCGCTGCTCGTGGTGGATGACGACGTCAGCATCCGGCGCGTGTGGCGGGAGCTGGTGGGCCCCCGGGAGGGGGTGGAGTTGAGGGAGGCGGGCAATGCCGACGAAGCCCTCGAATTGCTCCGCACCCGGGCCTTCGACGTCGCCTTCCTCGACCTCCGCATGCCCGGTCTGGGGGGACTTGAACTCCTCGAGCAGCTGAAGCGCGAGCGGCCCACGCTCGAGGTGGTGATGGTCACCGCCCACGGCACCATCGAATCGGCCGTCCAGGCGATGAAGCTGGGCGCGGCCGACTTCCTGCCCAAGCCCTTCAAGCTCGACCAGGTCTCGCTCATCCTCGAGCGGCTCCGGCGCGTGCGCCAGCTCCGCTCCGAGAACGAACGCCTGCGCAAGGAGCTCCAGGAGCGCTACCGCGCCCGCAGCCTCGTCGGGACCGGATCCGCCATGGACCGCTGCCACGAGCTCATCGACCGGGTCCGCCGCGAGGAGTGCAACGTGCTCATCCTGGGCGAGAGCGGCTGCGGCAAGGACCTGATCGCCCGCGCGATCCACTACGACGGACCGCGCCGCGAGCGGCCCTTTGTCCCGGTCGACTGCGGCGCGATCCACTCGACGCTCCTCGAGAGCGAGCTCTTCGGCCACGAGAAGGGCGCCTTCACGGGGGCCCACGTCGCGCGCCGCGGGCTTTTCGAGACGGCCACGGGCGGCACCGTGTTCCTCGACGAGATCGGCGAGATCCCGCTGGAGCTCCAGCCGGCGCTGCTTCGGGCGATCGAAGAGAAGCAGGTCCGCCCCGTGGGCTCCGCGCAGTACCGCCCCGTGGACGTGCGGATCATCGCGGCGACGAACCAGCCGCTCGAGGAGATGGTCGCGGGCGGGAGGTTCCGCCGCGACCTCTTCTACCGGCTCAACGTCGTCTCGGTGAAGGTCCCCCCGCTGCGGGAGCGCAAGGACGACATCCCGCTCCTCGTCCAGCATTTCCTGCAGAAGCGCGCGGGGCGCGGCGGGAGGCCGGTGACGGGGATCAGCGCCGAGGCCCTCCACCTGCTCCAGCGCTACGACTGGCCCGGCAACGTGCGCGAGCTGGAGCATGCCGTCGACCGCGCCTGCACGCTGGGGCAGACCGAGCGGATCGAGCCGGGCGACCTGGGCCCCTCGATCATGGAGGCGGTGCAGGCCCGCCAGGCCGCCCCCGGCCAGTCGATCGAGGAGATGGAGGTGGCGGCGATCCGCCGCCTGCTGGACGACCACGGAGGCGACACGGCGCGGGTGGCGGAGGTGCTCGGCATCGACCGCAGCACCCTCTACCGCAAGATCAAGCGGCACAAGATCGCGATCACCAAGCCGAAGTGAAACGAAACAAACCGTTTGTTTCGTTGCAGTGAGTGAAACGATTCAAACGGTTTGTTTCGTTTCACGATCAAAAAAGCGTAAGCTGCGGCCCGGGCGGGACCCGGAAGGCCGCCGTCGACAAGGTCGGCGGCTCCGCCGGCAGCTTCGCCTTCTTCCTCGAGAGCTCGAAGAGCGCGGAGATCTGCTCGGCGTAGACCCCCTCGCCCGACATCCGGCTTCCGAAGCGCGCGTCGTTCAGGGCGCCGTCGCGCACCCCGCGGATCCGGTGGAGCACCTTCTCCTTCCGCGCGGGGAAGTGGTCGGCCAGCCACTGCTCGAAGAGTCCCTTCACGGCGTGGGGAAGGCGGACCACCGTGTGTCCCGCGAAGCGGGCGCCCGCCGCCGCGGCCGCCTTCAGGATCGCCGGGACCTCCGAATCGGTGAGACCGGGGATGATCGGCGCGACGTTCACCCCCGCGGGGACGCCCGCCGCGGCGGGCGCTTCGATCGCCGCCAGTCGGCGGGACGGCGTCGAGGTGCGCGGCTCCAGCTTCCGGGCGAGCTCCGGGTCGAGCGTGGTGATGGACAGGACCACCGCCGCCGCGCCGCGGCCCGCGAGGTCCGCGAGCAGATCCAGGTCGCGCGTCACCAGGTGGTTCTTGGTGATGATGACCACGGGATTGCGGAACTCGGCGAGCACCTCGAGGCAGCCCCGGGTGAGGCGGTACTTCCGCTCCACGGGCTGATAGCAGTCGGTCACCCCGCTCATCACGATCGGCTGCGGCGTCCACTTGGGCGACGAGAGCTCCTCGCGGAGCAGCTTCGGCGCGTCCTCCTTGACGAGGATCTTCGTCTCGAAGTCGATGCCGGGGGAGAAGCCCAGGTACTCGTGAAAGGGGCGGGCGTAGCAGTAGGCGCAGCCGTGCTCGCAGCCGCGGTAGGGGTTGAGGCTGGTCTCGAATCCGACGTCGGGGCTGTCGTTGCGCGCGATGATCGTGCGCGCCGAGTCCTTGATGAACTGGGTGCGGGGAAGGGGTTCCTCGGGGTCGGCGGCCTCGGGATCCGGCACCACGGAGCGGCGGTGGAAGCGGTTGGGGGGATTGGACCCGCTACGGCGGCCGCGAACAGGCGCCATGGCGGGCACTATACGCCCAATGGTCGCAGGATGCAAATCCTGGGCGGAGGATTTGCAACTTGAGAATAATTTATGGAAATAATGCATATTGTATGTTTTGCGGGTTTAATGCATTGGTGTTCAAGTAGTTAAGCTTGGCTATTTCGGGTTGTTGGCATGGGGGTTGCTATAGGGAAGGTGTGAAGGAAGCCCGGAAGCCCCAGCTGGACCTGAGAACGACCTGCGCGGTCGGCGGAAGCCCCGACGCGCTGGCCGTCTCCCCGGACGGGTCCGAGCTGTTCGTCTTCGACCGGGAGCAGGCCGCGATCTCGGTGATCGGGGTCGCCAAGTGGCAGCTCCTCGGCAAGGTCGGCCTGGCCGACCGCAGCGCTTCCTCCCCGTTCTTCCTGGCGGGCTTCGAGGATTCGATCTTCCTCGGCGGACTCCCGGGGAAGGTCGGGGTGTTCAGCGCAGCCTCCCGGCGTCACGGCGGATCCATCCCCTGTGACGGCGACGCTTGCGATCTGGCCACCCTCCCCGAAGCCCGGCAGGCGGTCCTCGCGGGCGTCGCGGGCAATGCGGGCTTCATCGAGCTGATGGGGCTCTCGCCGGTCCAGAAGCTGGCCCGGATGGAACTGCCGCTGCCGCCGGTCCGCGGCACGCTCACGCTCCTGCCGGGCCGGGGGCTCGGCGCGGTCGTGCTGCGGGACGCGGACCACCGCGACGAGGCCGTCGCGCTCTTCGAGTGCCGGCCGGGCGCGGAGCCCTGCTTCCTTCGGATGGAGGGGGGCGTCCGGGCGCTCGCGTTCGAGCCCGAGGGCCGCTTCCTCTACGCGGCCTGCCACGACCATTCGATGCTGACCGTGATCGACATCGCCGAGGAGCGCGTCGTGGATCACGTCCTCCTGGTGGGCGAGCCGGTGGACGTGGTGAGCGACCCGGTCGGCCGCCGGATCTGGGTGATGTGCGAAAACCTGGGCCATGTGGCCCTCGTCGACCCGAAGGATCACAGCTTGTTCCGGCGGACTCCGATGGCCGGATCCGCCCCGGGCCTCCGGCGCCTCGCGTTCAGCCCCGAGGGCCGCCTCGTGGTCGTGCCCGATACGGAGAGCGGCTCCCTCCTGCTGGTGGAGGGCGGGATCCCCGACGCCCGCTACGGCGACGTGGACGACTGCCTCGAACTGGGCCGGGAGATCGGCGGGGTCGTCTGGAGCCCGCTCGGCGACGAAATCTATGTCGCCTCCCCGCGCGCGGGCGAGGTGCTGCGCCTGGGCGTCGACCGCGGCGACCAGGAGATCAAGGACACGGATCTGTACCTGATGGATCAGCTCCTCCGGCAGGACGATCCTGCCGGCTTGAAAAATCCCCTATTCCCTCCTTGATCCTCACGGGCTCTCCAAAAGAGCCCGTGTGGAAATCTTGCGGCCGGGTCGGACCGGCAGGGTCGGACAAAACCCTGCCGGCCCCCGGCTTTTCCACAAACCAAAGAAGTCGATTTATGGCATTTCATGCCATAAATCGA
>JACQFK010000590.1 GCA_016200125.1 Planctomycetota bacterium | reverse complement strand
CGCGCATCGGCCACGGCCTCCTGGCCGTCGAAGACGAATTTCACCTGGCCGTCCACGGAGAGGAGGAACACGTACTCGCCCGCGGTTTCGGCGAGGAAGCGGCCGTCCCAGCGCACCGCAAAATTCCGGTCGGTCCCCACGGGCGGCAGCTCGTTCTTCGCCTGGTCCAGGAACAGGTCGATGACGGCGTCGACGCGCTCGACAGCCGCACCCTTGAAGCTGTTCTGGTCGAAGTAGACGGCGTGCAGCCCCTGGAGATAGGAGTGCGGAGGCCCCGCGGGACCGATCTCTGCGGCCTGCCCGGCGGACAGCGTCACGGGCTGGCCGGACTTCAGGCTCGTCACCCGGACCTGGCCTTCCTGGACGTCGATGCGCGTCTCGCCGCCCGACTGGATCGAGAGGCGCGTCCCGATCACCTGGATCTCCGCGTGGGGCGTCACGAAGAGAAAGGCCTGGCCCGCGGGCTGCTTCGAGACTTCAGCCGCGACCGAGCCGCGGACGAGGCTGAGCCCCTTCCCCGCCGCCCGCTTGCCGGCCAGCTTCTCGTGAAGCTTCGCCTCGCCCGAGAGCTCAACGCGCGTGCCGTCCGCGAAGCGCAGCAGCGCCGTGCTGTGCGGGCCGACGGTCTCCAGCGATGCGCCGTCGCGCAGCTCCAGGCCCGAGGCCGCCGGCGTCCGGTCTTCGGCCACGATCACCTCGCCCTGCACGGATTCCAGGCGGGCGAGCGCTGGAGGCGCGTCGACGCGGGTTTCGGGCTTCGCTGGAGCGTCCGGCTTCGGCGGCTTCGCGACCGGCTTCTCCCCGGGCTCAGGAGGAGCCGGGTCCGGCGCGGCCTTGGGCGGCGCCTCGAGCTTCTTGTTGTCCGTCGCGAGGCGCAGCTCCTCCTCGATCCGCTTGCGGCGCGTCGCCTCGTCCTCGACCGGCTTCGGAGGCGCAGGTTTCTCGACGCTGCGGACCGGCACCGGCTCCGGCTCAGACTTCCGCTCCGCGGCCGCCCGAAGCTCCGCGGTCTCCTGGCGGTACACCGCCCTCTGGTGGCGGTTCGCCATCAGCACCAGGCCGACGAGCGCGGCGACCATGAGCGCGGCCGCGGCCGCGATCAGGGGGCCGAAGTGCGACGTTCCGGGATGGGCGGCGGGGCGCCGGGCCCCGGCCAGCGCGCGCTGCCGAACGTTCTCGACAAACTTCGTCCCCTCCTGGCTCGCGCGGACAAAGTGGAGAATCCGCTCCGCCGCGCGCCGGTCTCCCGCCTCGCTCTGCGCCGAGGAGAACTGGAGGGCGCGGTGGACCTCGGCCTCTTCGGCGAACTCGCGGGCGAAGGCGTCGTCGGCCTTGAGCGCCTCGAGCAGTTCCGCCTGCTCTTCCGGACTGAGGCTCCCGTCGAGCCAGCCCGCGGTCAGTTCCTCCTGCCGTCCGGTCATGCGGGCCTCTCCGCCAGGCGGGCCTGGACGCAGGTCTGCAGGGCGCGGCGGATGCGGTGGATCGTGACGCGGACGGCGCCCGCCTTCTGCTGGAGGCGGCGCGCGGCCTCCGCGCAGTTGATCCGCTCGTCGTAGATCATCCGCAGCAGCTGGCGCGAATGCTCGGGCAGCTTCGAGAGGCAGGCCGCCAGGGCGTCCATGGGGAGCCGGTCAGCGGGCGGCTCTTCGCCGGCCGCGATCAGCCGGTCGGCCACCAGGGCCTCGATCGCGTCCGTGACCTTGTCCCGCGCGGCGTTGCGCCAGTGCTCGCGGAGCCCGATGCGGGCGCTCCCCATGAGCCAGGGCCAGGCCGGGCGCGCGCGGTCGTACTGGTCGATCAGGCGAAAGACCACGAGGAAGACTTCCTGCGCGAGGTCGTCCGCGGCGTCGATGTCGCCCGTGCGGGAGAAAAGATAGGCGCGCAGCCGGGCCTGGTGGGCCCGGACGAGCTCATCCAACAGCGCCAGACGGTCCTTCGAGGATGCCATAGCTCGCCGTCAATCGATCCGGCCGACCCAAGTGTTACACGAATTCGTTCCCACAGGGGGGCTCCTCTGCTTTATTAGGAGACGATGTCCGACCTGATCTCCACCGAAGCCGAGCTGGAAGAGAACCTGTCCAGGCCCACGCCTGAGGCCGTGAAGGACATGGCCCGGCTGAAAGGCGACCTCGTCGTCCTCGGCGTGGGCGGCAAGATGGGGCCGACGCTCGCCCGCATGGCCCGCCGGGCGATGGACGAGGCGGGCGTGAAGCACGCGGTGATCGGCGTCGCCCGCTTCAGCGATCCGCGCTCGCGCGCGTCGCTCGAGGCCGCGGGCGTCCGGACCGTCCCCTGCGACCTCCTCGACCGCGCGCAGGTGCTCAAGCTCCCCGACGGCGCGGCGCTGATTTCGATGGTGGGCCAGAAGTTCGGGACCACCGGGGCCGAATCGGCGACCTGGGCGACGAACGCCTACCTCCCCGGCCTGATCAGCGAACGATATCCCAAGGTCCCGACGATGGCCTTCTCCACCGGCAACGTGTATCCGCTCACGCCCGTGAAGAGCGGCGGCGCCACGGAGGACACGCCTCCGGGCCCGATCGGCGAGTACGCGCAGTCGGCGCTCGGCCGCGAGCGGATGTTCGAATACTTCTCGCGGGCGAACGGGACGCCGACGTCGATCTACCGGCTCAACTACGCCGTCGAGCTCCGCTACGGCATCCTCCTCGAGATCGCCCTGAAGGTCTGGAACGGGACGCCGCTCGATGTCCGCATGGGCTACGTCAACGTGATCTGGCAGGGCGACGCCAACGCGATCGGCCTGCGGATGCTCTTCCTCGGCAAGTCGCCGCCGGAGATCTTCAACGTGACCGGCGCGGAGACCCTCTCCGTCCGCTCCCTCGCGATGACCTTCGGCGAGCTGCTCGGCAAGGCCCCCGTCCTGCAGGGGACGGAGGAGCCCACGGCGCTGCTGAGCAATCCCTCCAAAGCGGTGAAGACGTTCGGCCCGCTGCGCACGTCGACCGACCAGGCGGTCCGCTGGGTGGCCCACTGGGTGAAGAGCGGCGGCCGGACGCTGAACAAGCCCAGCCACTTCGAGACGCGGGACGGGAAGTTCTGATGACCCCCGACAAGCTCGCGCGGCTCCGGGCCGGCGTCGTCATCCCCGCCCATCCGCTCGCGCTGACCGCGGCGCGCAAGCTCGACGAGCGGCGCCAGCGGGCGCTCACGCGCTACTACCTGGCAGCCGGCGCGGGCGGCCTCGCGGTCGGCGTCCACACCACCCAGTTCGCAATCCGCGATGTCGGCCTCTACCGCCCGGTGCTCGAGATCGCGGCGGACGAGGAAAAGCAGCACAAGCCGCTCACCCTCAAGATCGCCGGGATCTGCGGCGCGACGAAGCAGGCGGCCGCCGAGGCGGCGCTGGCCCGGGATCTCGGCTACGACATCGGCCTGCTCAGCCTGGCGGCGCTGAAGGAAGCGACCGAGGACGAGCTCATCGCCCACGCGAAGTCGGTGGGCGAAGTAATCCCGCTCTTCGGCTTCTACCTCCAGCCCGCCGTCGGAGGCCGCGTCCTTCCCTATGCGTTCTGGCGGCGCTTCGCGGAGATTCCGGGCGTCGTCGGCATCAAAATGGCCCCCTTCAACCGCTACCAGACGATCGACGTCCTCCGCGCGGTGGCCGACTCGGGCCGCGCGTCCGAGATCGCGCTCTACACCGGCAACGACGACAACATCCTGCTCGACCTGCTGACCGAGGTCCGCTTCGGCGCGACGAAACTGCGCATCGTCGGCGGGCTCCTCGGCCACTGGTCGGTGTGGACGCGGAAGGCGGTCGAACTCCTCGACGAGATTCACCGCGCGTCGGGACCCACGCCCGAGCTGCTCACGCGCGCGATCCAGATCACCGACTCGAACGCGGCTTTTTTCGACGCCGCGAACGCCTTCCACGGCTGCATCGCGGGCCTTCACGAGGTGCTGCGCCGCCAGGGGCTGCTCGAGGGGATCTGGTGCCTCGACCCGAAGGAGGGCCTGTCGCCGGGGCAGAAGGAAGAGATCGACCGCGTCTACAAGGCCTACCCGCATCTCCATGACGACGCGTTCATCGAACCGTACCGCGACGTCTGGCTTCGCTAGGCTACCGCCGCCACCTGGTTGAGATAGTTGAGGCTTTGCCGCGCAATCGTCTCGGCGCCCGGACGATAGTCGAACACATCCACCGAGACGTAGCCCTTGTAGTCGACCTCCTTCAGCGCCTTCATGATCGGCCGGTGGTCGATCTCGCCCATGCCGGGCCCCAGGAGATTCGAGTCGTTCGCGTGAAAGTGATGCAGGTATTTCGCGCTCGACTTGATCACCTCGGGCAGCGGCAGAGACTCCGAGCCGGTCATCGCCTTCACGTCGAGGTGGAGCCGGAAGTTCGGATGGTTGATCGCCTCGATCAGCTCGATGCCGTCGGCGGCGGTGTTGATGAAGTCGGTCTCGCGCGGCGTGAGCGGCTCGATCGCCATCGTCACGCCGCAGCGCACGGCCTCGGGCAGCGCCCGCTCGAAGACCTCCTTCGCGAAGCCCAGCGCGCGCGCCTTGGTGATCCCGGGCAGCAGGTTGCGCTGCTTGGGGGAGCCGATGACCATCAGATGCCCGCCGAGATCGGCGCAGAGGCGGACCAGGTCGACGAAGTAGTCCGCCGTGCGGTTGCGCACGGCGTCGTCGGGCGTGGTGACGTAGAGCCCCTCGGGCTTCACCAGGAGCCAGTGGAGGCCGACGACGGGCACGCCCGCCCGGAGCGCGGCGTTCCTCAGGTCGCGTCGCCGCTGGTCGCTGATCTCCGACGCGCGGTCCGCGAGGGTGAAGGGGGCGACTTCCACGCCGTCGTAGCCGAGCTGGGCGATGCACTCCAGCATGCGGTCCCATTCCCAGTCGACGAAGGTCTCGTTGCAGATGGCGAATTTCATCGAACCCTCCACCCCGCCCCAACCGCATTTCACTATAGGAGTTCCCCGTCTGGACCGTCAATGACTCTATGAGATCCGATTGTGCTATAATCGCGTCCGTGCGCCCCTTCCTGATCCTCGCCGTCGGGCTTCTCGCGGGCTGCGCCTACTCCCTCGACCGGGACATCGTCGAGGCCCGTGCCGAGATCGTCGATCTCCGGCG
>JACQFK010000030.1 GCA_016200125.1 Planctomycetota bacterium | reverse complement strand
GTGCGCCTCGTCGACCATCATCCCCATCAGGCCGAGCTCGGCGCACGTCTTCACGTTCTCGTACGGGAACTCCCGCGTGCGATCGTGATGGGCTGCGCGGGGCTCGATCTCCTCCTCGGCGAACCGGCGGAGGTTCTCGCGGAGCATCCTGTGATCGTCGTCGAGCTCGAGTCTCATGAGGGCGCTTCCCGGAAGGGCCGGAGCGGCAGCCGGCCTTCAGCCTTCCCGCGTAAGCGTTGGCCGGACAGCGGGATAGGCGCCGGAGGTTAACGTGGCGCCCTCCGCGAAGTCAAGCGGGACGGGGCTTTGGGGGCGGTCGGCCCCCCGGCTCACCTCTCGGGCTCGATGAGGCCGAAGCTGCCGTCCTTGATCCGCTCGAAGGCCTCCTGGATCTCGTGCAGTTCGTCGGTCTCATTCTCCATCAGGCCGAGCGAGATGTCCTGCTCGTGGCTGTCGGTCCCGAGATCGGCCAGGTGCTGGGGCAGCGTGGAGAGATCGCCCGCGGCGTCGGTGCCCTTCTTGCAGGCCTCGTCCTCCAGCGTCTTCACGTCGCCCTGGAGGACCGCCTTGCGGGTGATCAGGAGGGCTTTGAATTCCTTGAGCTCGCTCTTGGAGAGGCCGCCCTTGATGGGGACGATCGGCGCGTCCGCCGCGGGCTTCGCCGAGGCGGGCTTCACCGCGGCTTTCACCGACGGTTTCGCTGCCGGCTTGGCGGCAGGCTTACTTCTTTTCGGCTTTGGCTTTGAGCTCACGTGCGCGCATCACCGTCTTGATCCGGGCGATATTCCGGCGGTCCTTCTTGAACTGCGCCGGGTTTTCCACGACGTCGGTCACCTTGCGGAAGCGGAGCTTGAAGAGGCCCTCGACGAGCTAGTTGAGCTTCTTCTTCAGGTCCTCGTCGGTCAGGTCCTTGAAGTTCTCTTTCTTAGGCATGGCGCCTCGCAACCAGCTTGCACCGAAGCGACATTTTGTGGGCCACGTTGTTGAAGATCTGCTTGGCGAACTCCTCGGAGACGCCGGCCAGCTCGAAGAGGACCGTGCCCGGATGGATCACGGCCGCGTAGTACTCGGGCTCGCCCTTGCCCATGCCCATGCGGACCTCGGCGGGCTTGGCGCTGATGGACTTGTGGGGGAAGACGCGGATGTAGAGGCGCCCCTCGGTGCCCATCGCGTGGGCGGCGCAGACGCGGGCGGCCTCGATCTCCCGGGCCATGAGCCAGCCGTGCTCCAGCGCCATCAGGCCGAAGTCGCCGAAGGAGACGCGGTTGCCCCGCGTCGCCGGACCTTTCATGATCCCGCGCTGAGACTTCCGGTACTTCACCCTCTTGGGCATCAACATGGCGGTTTTCCCGTATTACGGCTGCGCCGGCGCCGGGGCCGGACGAATCTTCTTCTCTTCGAACTTTTCGCCCTTGTACACCCAGCACTTCACGCCGATCGTGCCCTTGCTCAGGATCGCCGTGGCGGTGCCGTAGTCGATGTCGGCCCGGAGCGTGTTGAGCGGGATCCGGCCCAGCACCAGCCGCTCCTGCCGCGCGATCTCCGCGCCTCCCAGGCGGCCCTTGGCCAGCAGCTTGATCCCCTTCGCCCCGAGGTCCATCACCATCTCGGCGTAGCGGCGCATCGTGCGGCGGTACGGAGAGCGCTTCTGGAGCTGCTCGGCGATCGCCTCGGCGACGATCACGGAATTCAGCTCCGGCGTCTCGAGCTCCTTCACGTCCACCTCGACGGTGCGGCCCACCAGGCCGCCCACGTCCTCGCTCATCTTGTCGACCTTCGCGCCGCGCTTGCCGATGATCAGGCCCGGGCGCGCCGCCCAGAGGCTGATCCGGATCTTCTCGCCGATCCGCTCGATGTCGATCCGGGCGATGCCCGCGAACGCGTACTCCTTGCGGACGAATTTACGGATCTTGAAGTCCTCGACCAGCCAGTCGCCGTAGTTCTTCTTCCCGGCGTACCAGCGCGAGCGCCACCCCTCGGTGACGCCCATGCGGAACGCGATCGGGTTGACCTTCTGGCCCATCTACTTCTTCTCCTCTTTCGGCTTGGCGTCCTTGGGCTTCGCCTCGGCCGCCTTGGCCTCCGCAGGCTTGGCGGATGGGGCCGGCGCGGCCGGCTGATCCTTCTTCGCGGCGGCCTTCTGGGCGGCGGCCTGCCTCTGGCGGTCCTGCTTCTGGCGCTTGGCCCGCTCGGGGCGGGACTCCTTCAGGTCGCGCTCCTCCAGCGTGAAGATCACGTGGCAGAGACGCTTCTTGATCATCGTCGGACGGCGCTGGGACGACGCGCGCCAGCGCTTGATGATGGGGCCCGGATCGACGCGCGCTTCGACCACGTGGAGCTTGTTGACGTCGACCTCGAGGTCCTTGGTGTTGATGATGTCCGTCGCGTTGCCGAAGGCGCTCTCGAGCAGCTTCTTGCAGAACATCGCGCCGCGCTTCGAGCAGGAGCGCAGGATCGCGATCGCGCTGTTGTAGTCCTTGCCGCGGATGAGGTCCACCACGTAGCGCATCTTGCGGGCCGAGATGCGGGCGTAGCGGAGCCGGGCCGTGAACTTCGGCTTCACGGCCGGGGCGGCCGGGGTTTCGGGCTTCGTGGCGGTCGCGGCGTCGGCCATTTACGCTTTCCCTGCGGGCGCGGGCTTCGCCCCCTCGTTCGCCGCCGCCTCCCGGGTCCCGGGGTGGCCGCGGAACTGGCGCGTGGGGGCGAACTCCCCCAGCTTGTGGCCCACCATCTCTTCGGTCACGTACACCTTGATGAAGGTCTTGCCGTTGTGGACGAGGAAGGTCATCGTCACGAACTCCGGGCTGATCGTCGACCGGCGCGACCAGGTCTTGATGGGTTCGTGGCCGCCCGTCGCCTTCAGCTTGTTGACCTTCGCCTGGAGCTTCGGGTCGATGTAGGGGCCCTTCTTCAGCGAGCGGCTCATCTCAAATTACCTTCTATTCGCCTGGTGCTTGCCCGCGCGGCGGAACCTCACGATGAAGCGCTGCGAGGGCTTCTTGCTGCGGCGCGTCTTGCCGCCCTTGGCCAGCTTCGTGCCCTTCCAGTTGCAGGGCTGGCGGCCCACGCCGCCGCGGCCGTCGCCGCCGCCGCAGGGATGGGACACCGGGTTCATCGCCTTGCCGCGCACGGTCGGCCGGACGCCCATCCAGCGCTTCCGGCCGGCCTTGCCCAGCACGATCTTCGCCCAGTCGGAATTGCCCATCTTGCCGATCGTCGCCCGGCAGCGCACGTGGATCTTGCGGACTTCGCCGCTCGGCAGGACGATGTCGGCGTAGTTGCCTTCCTTGGCCATGAGCTGGGCGAAGGTGCCGGCGCTCCGCGCCAGCTGCCCGCCGCGCCCCGGCGTGAGCTCCACGTTGTGGATGAACTGCCCCGTGGGAATGCTCTTGAGCGGCATGCAGTTGCCGACCTTGGGCTCCAGCTTCTCGCCCGACATCACCTCGTCGCCGACCTTGAGGTCCTCGGGACCGAGGATGTAGCGGCGTTCGCCGTCCTTGTACTTGATCAGCGCGATGCGCGGCGAGCGGTTCGGATCGTACTCGATGGTCTCGACGATGCCGGGGACGCGACGGTCAGGTTGTTCTCGGGGACGTTCGTGGTGACGTCCGAATAGTCCGAAACCGTGGCGCCCCGGCGCCCCGCGGAAGTCGGCTTGTATTGTCTTACGGGCATATCAGATGATGTCCAACCGGAAGCCTTCCTTCAGGGTCACATAGGCCTTCTTCCAGTCCTTGCGCTTCCCCTGGAGGAGCTGATTCTTCATCCGCTTGTACTTGCCCTTCACCTTCACGGTGCGGACGTCCGCGACCTTGACGTTGAAGGCCTTCTCGACGGCGAACTTCACCTCGGGCTTCGTCGAATCCGGCGCCACGATGAAGGTGTAGACGCTCTTCTGCTGGTTCGCCATCGACTTCTCGGTGACGACCGGCTTCTTGATGATCAGGAAGGGGCTCTTCACTTTTTCGCCTCCTTCCGGGCCGCGACCAGCGCGTCGAGCGCCTCGCGGGTCAGGAGAAGGTCCTTGTGCTTCACGACGTCGTAGGCGTTGAGCTCCGCGACGGGCCGGACGCTCAGGTCCTCGAGGTTCCGCGACGAAAGCCAAACCTTGTTGTCGTACTTGGGGATCGCGAGGAGGATCGTCCGCTTGAAGCCGATGGCCTTCATGAGCTTGGCCATCTCCTTGGTCTTCGGCTTGTCGAAGCTGACGCCCTCGATCACGGAGACTTCCTTGTCCTTGATCTT
>JACQFK010000029.1 GCA_016200125.1 Planctomycetota bacterium | reverse complement strand
CTTCTTGATCAGCTGAAGGCCGGACCCGACGGACTGGCCGTCGATGATGACCTGCTTCCAGGGGGCGGAGACGCGAAGGGCCGAAACATTCTTCGTCGTCGCCCTGACGTTTCCGCCGTCTTTCTCAATGTCGACCGTGGCCCGCTCCCAGTGCTTCTCCAGCCCCTCGACCGTGAGCCACTTCATTTCGTTGTAGCGCAGCGTCCAGGTCGTGAAGCGGATCCGGTTGGGGTCCGGGTTGCGCCCCTTCGTCGCAAACTCGTCGACAAGCCGCGCGACTTCCTTTTTCGCTTCGGGCTCGTACTTGTGCTCGGTCTTCGGGCCGATCACGTGGATCAGATCGAGCCCTTCCTCCTTCATCGCCTTCGCCATCGTGTCGGCGGCGGCCTTCTGCTTGTCCAGCTCGCCGCTGTAGGCGACGACGGGGCAGTTGAAAAGGTTCACCGCGTAGTCGGTCGCGTTGTACCAGTGCCAGAGGGTCTCCTGCCAGGGCGTGTTCTTGACCATCTCCTTGGTGATGCCTGCGTACACCGGAGTCTCGGCGAAGCCGGCGCCCGGGTTGGCGGCGGCCCAGAGGCCCGCCTGGTGGGCCGCGATGTGCCAGGTCGAGGCGCCGCCCATCGAGAAGCCCCGTACGACCAGCCGGTTGTCGTCGATGGGATAGCGTTTCTTGACGCTCTCGAGCGCTTCGAACAGGTCCACCTCGCCCGCGAATTTCGACGCATTGCAGAAGCGCCCGTACAGGTGGAGCACGAGGGTGTCGGCGGGGGCGAACTCGCCGACGGACTTCTGGCGCCCGTTGATGAACGAAAGCTCCGAGAGCGTTTCGCCGCGGCCGTGGAGCCAGAAGTCCAGCCGGTGCTTGTGATCGCTGCCGGCCTTATAGGTCGCGGGCACGACCAGGCCGTAAGGCTGGACAGAGCCATCGATCTTCGACACATAGCCGCGCGGGACGAGTCCCGTGGCCGTGGTCCACGCGGGCTTGCCCTCGGCGAGCTGTTTCGCCCGATCGAGGCCTACCTTGAGCAGATCCTTGGCGGCGGCGACTTCCTTCACATTGAAGAACTCGTCGTGCCTCAGAGCCCAGTCGACCGCCTTGTGATAGATCTGGACGTCGGGGAGCAGATCCCCGTGTTTCGCCTTCAGGCCGTCGATTTCCGCGCCGAGATGCTTCACACCCGCCTCCAGCTCCGTCCGATCGGCGGCCGGGATCTGGACTCCAGGCGGAGGGATCTGTTTCCCCTGCTGGAGGCTCAGCAGGACGGCGACCAGCAGCCAACGCGTCATTTCGCAAGCTCCCACTTGTCGGTGAAGAAGTCGGCGGCCACGACCTTGCCGGGCCAGCGCGAGCTCGGCGGCGTCGACACGTCGACGACCGCCCAGTCCGGCAGCTTGGGCACCTGGCGCGCGTTGTTGAGGTAGTCGTACTCGCGGAAGGTGAAGCCGCTGTTGAGCACGACGTAGTGCTTCGGGTTCAGGGGATTCGGGAAGATGAGGATCGGCGCGTGCGTGTCGCTCGCGTAGGTCTGGGCCCCGACCGTGACCTCCTTCGCCGTCCACTTGATCGGAAGCCTGTCGGTGATCTTCGCGAGGATCTTGTTGCTCGACGGATCACCCCAGAGCACAAGGTTGCTCGAGGCGATGTCGTCGTCGCTGACGGCGGAGTCCTCCTTGACGGGCGCGTCGCCGCGGTACTGCTGGCGCCAGTGGACGACGGCGTGCTCCATCTCCTTGGCGGCCCAGGAGCCGACCGCTTCGTTAAGCGGCTTGCCCGTCGGCTTCACCATGAGGAAGCGGTCCATGAAGGCGTGGTCGATCGGACCGCAGAGGGCGTGGCTCTTGCGACCCGTACCGTCGTCTGCTGAAGCCGCGGAGCTCCACTTGCCGCCGACTTTGCGGAAATGGGCTTTCCAGGAACGGTCGCTGCCGACGGCCGGCCCTTCGAGATTCTGATCGTCGAGCGTGATGCGGGGCTTGCCCTCCAGGGGGCAGAGGCCGGGGCCCATCGAGAACGTGACGGCCCCCACATTGACGGTCGCGGCCTTGACGCCCTTCGTGCCGTCGAGCTCCGCCTCGACGCGGGCGCGCTCCCAGTGCTTCTCCATCGCGTCGACCGTGACCCAGAGCTGCTCGTTGTAGATCAGCGTCCAGGTGGTGAAGCGGATCTTCTGGGGGACAGGGTTGCGGCCTTTGGCCATGATCTCGTCGATCCGCTTGATGACCTCCTCCTTCGCGGCGGGCTCATACTTGTGGCCGGTCTTCGGGCCGATGATGTGGACGAGCTCCATGCCCTCTTTCTTCAGGGCGGAGGCCATCATGTCCGCGGCCTGCTTCTGCGAGTCGATCTCGCCGCTGTAGGCGACGGTCGGGCAGTTGAACAGGTTCGCCGCGTAGTCGGTGCAGTCGTACATGTGCCAGAGCTTCTGCTCGAAGTCGGTGGGCTTGAGCGTCTCGCGTTGGAACACCTTGAGGAAGTCGGCGGTCTCGGAGAAGCCGGCGCCCGGCGCGGCGGCAGCCCACTTGCCCGCGAAGTGCACGGCGAACTGCCAGCAGGCCGCGCCGCCCATCGAGAAGCCTCGCACGCAGATGCGGTCCTCGTCGATCTTGTAGCGCCGCTTGACGTCATCGAGGGCCTCGAAGAGGTCGACCTCGCCGGCGAGCTTGTTGGCGCAGCAGTAGCGGCCGTAGAGGTGCAGCACGAAGGTGTCCTTGGGCGTGAATTCGCCGGCGCCCTTGCTGCTGACAAAGGAGAGTTCGCTCAGATTCTCTCCGCGGCCATGAAACCAGGTGTCCAGGCGGTGCCGGTTCGGCCGGGCGGCGTCCCAGGAGACGGGGATCACGAGCTTGTAGGGCTGGACCGAGCCGTCGATTTTGGAGATGTAGCCGAGCTGGACGACCCCGCGCGTGTTCCACCAGTTTGGCGTGCCCTCACGCAGCTGCTTCGCGCGGTGAAGGCCGACCTGCAGCACGTCCTTCGCGGTCGCGATCTCCTTCACGTTGAAGATCTCGTTGTAGCGGAGCGCCCAGTCGACGGCCTTGTGGTAGATCTGGACGTCGGGGAGCAGGGCGAGCGCGGGCTTCCCCTGCAGGTCCTTGCGGATCGCCTCGATCTCCTTGCCCAGCGTCTCGGCGCCGGCCGTGAGCTCGGCGCGGTCGGCTTCCGGCACCGGCACGCCGGGGGGCGGGATGCGGCGGACGTTGTCCTGCTGGTTGTCGCGCTCGCCGTCGGCGGACGCGGCGCCGGCGAAAAGCAGCGAAAGGGCGAACAGGCGAATCGTCATCATTCCTCCGTGGTGCGGCAGGTTTGTAGTATAGTCTGCCTCTCTAACGCTGTCCCGTTTGGAAGGGTTGCGATGAATCGCGGCAAGGTCCTGGAGGCCTGGCGCCGGAAGCGCGCGGGAGGAAAACCGCTCGCCGGCGGCCGCTCGGGCCCCGATTTCATCACCGTCTCCAACGAGGACAAGCTGGAACTTCGCGGGGCGCGAGGCATCGCGGGACTGCTGCCGCTGGGCGACGCGAACGCGCTGTCGCTCGCGTCGGTCAAGGAGCGGGTCCCGAAGGCGGACGGCATCCCGGTGATCGCCGGGGTCTGCGCGACGGACCCGCTGCGGCTGATGGACAAGTTCCTCCAGGAGATGAAAGCGGCGGGGGCGGCGGGCGTCCAGAACGCGCCGTCGGTCGGGCTGATCGACGGCGGCTTCCGGACGAACCTCGAGGAGGCGAAGCTGGGCTACGCAAGGGAGGTGGAACTGCTGCGGCTCGCCTCCAAGCTCGATCTCATCACGGCGGCCTTCACGTTCACGGCCGAGGACGCCCGCGCGATGGCCGAGGCGGGGGCGGACCTCGTCGTCCTCCACCCCGGACTCGGTCCTAAGGTCTCGGCCAAGGAGATCGAGGAACGGGCGGCGGCGGCGCGGGAAGGGCGCAAGGACGTGCTGCTGCTGGTCTACGGTCCGGCGGACGCGGACCCCGGGGCGCTCGACGGAATCCAGACCGAGTGACGCCCCGTCGTCGTATAAGCAACTGAACTGAGGGAGACCGATATGAGAACGGTTCTGGCGATCGTCGTCGCGTCGATAATGACCGGGCAGGCGAAGGACAACACGCCCCCCGAGGGCTTCACGGCGCTCTTCAACGGGAAGGATCTCAGCGGCTGGCAGGGCCTCGTCGAACTCGACAAGCGCGACAAGGACCCGGAGAAGTACGCCGCCCAGGTCAAGGCTGCGAACGAGAAGTACCTGCCGCACTGGACGGTGAAGGACGGCGTGATCAACTATGACGGCAAGGGCCAGAGCCTCCAGACCGTGAAGGACTACCGCGACTTCGAGATGTGGGTCGACTGGAAGATCGGCCCCGGCGGCGACAGCGGCATCTACGTCCGGGGCACGCCCCAGATCCAGATCTGGGATCCCTCGAAGCACAACGGCATCGGATCGGGCGGCCTCTACAACAACCTCCCGCCCAATCCCACCAATCCGATCAAGAATGCCGACAAACCCATCGGCGAGTGGAACAGCTTCCGGATCGTCATGAAGGGCGACAAGGTCTCCGTGTGGCTCAACGGCGAACTCGTGGTGGACAACACGCCGCTCGACAACTATTGGGGCCGCCCCAAGAATCCGAAGGATCCGAAGACGCCGAACCCGCCGCTCCCCGCGACGGGCCCCATCGAGCTCCAGCATCACGGGGATCATTTGGAATTCAAGAACATCTACGTCAAGGAACTGTAGAAGACGAATAGCGAATCAAAGATCCCGGAGGCGCTGACGCGCCTCCGGGATCTTGTGTTTTAAAATGAAGCAAGACGCCCGTGCGTCTTGCCTGTTACAGGAGGTTGACCTATGCGGATGTTTATTTGTCCAGATCCTTGTCCTTCTTGTGGCTCAGCACCGCGTCGGTGAGGATCTCCTTGTTCGTGCCAGACGACTCCCAGGAGAGCTTGCAACCCACCTCGCCGTCGTTCTCGAAGAGCTCCAGCTTCAGGTCGTGATCGCCCGCCTTCAGGTTGACGTCGCCGCTCTTTTCCTCCATCGCGTGGAGGCCGCCGTTGTCGACCACGACCTTGCCGTCGATCCAGAGGCGCGAGCCGTCATCCGACTCCGTGAAGAAGGTGAAGTGGCCGTCCTTGGGGATGCGGATCTTGCCGGTCCAGCGGACGTAGAAGTGGTCCGACATCGTGGTGCCCGGGAACGTCTCGGTCGTCTGCTCGAAGTTGATCTTGCGGTCGATGCGGCGGAGATCCGGCTTGCGCTCCGCCGCCACGGTGGGGAAGTCCTCCATCGCCTTGCCGATGTTGAAGAACTCAGCGATGAGGCCGGGCTTGAGCTCCTCGGGCGCGGGATCCTGGGGCATCGCCGAGAGGGCCAGGATCAGCAGAACCGCCTTCATCGCCCGTCTGTTCCCCCGGAAGGGGCCTCGTTACGCACAAAAAGAGCCCATAGTGGTCTGACCACTGTTTGACCCTTTTCCGGGCGGTCCGCCGTATTACTAAAGTCCGGAGCGGGGAGGGGACCTTCTGCCATGAGCAAAATCCGCCTGATCGCCGTTTTGCCGCTGCTGCTCGCCGTCGCGGCCGGGCAGAGCGGGGGGCCGCTGACCCCCAAGGAGGCGCTCAAGACCTTCACGGTCGCGCCGGGCTTCCGCATCGACCTCGTCGCCGCGGAGCCCGACCTGATGGATCCCGTGGCGATGGCCTTCGACGAGGACGGCCGCATCTACGTCGCCGAGATGGCGGACTACCCCCTCGGCCCGCCCTCGGGCCGCATCAAGCTGCTGGAAGACAGGGACGGCGACGGCAAGATCGACCGCGTCAGCCTCTTCGTCGAGAAGATCCCCTATCCGACCGGCGTCATGCCCTGGCGCGGCGGGGTGCTCGTGACCGCGGCGCCCGACATCTGGTTCTTCAAGGACACCGACGGAGACGGCAAGGCGGACGTCCGCGAGGTCGTCTTCAGCGGCTTCGTCGAGGGGAACCAGCAGCACCGCGTGAACGGGCTGCAGTTCGGCTACGACAACTGGATCTACGGGACCAACGGCGACAGCGGCGGCAACATCCGCCGCGGCAGCGGCGACGCGCCGCGGCTCTCCATCAGCGGCCGGGACTACCGCTTCCGTCCCGACTACTCGGGCTTCGAAGGGACGGCCGGGCGCGGGCAGTATTCCAACACCTTCGACGACTGGGGCAACCGCTTCATCAACGACAACTCGAACCACATCCGCCATCCGGTGCTGCCGCTCAAGTACCTCGCCCGCAACCCGAACCTCGCGGTGGCGGCGGTGGAGGAGTCCATTTCCGATCACGGGGGCTCGTCGGTCGTCTTTCCGACCAGCAAGCTGCAGGAGCGGCCGAACGACCAGTTCGCCGCGGGCCGCTTCACGTCGGCCTGCTCGGTGACCATCTATCGCGGCGCTGCCTTCGGTCCCGAGTTCCAGGGGAACGCCTTCTGCTGCGAGCCGGTCCATAACCTGGTCCATCGCGACATTCTCGTGCCCAAGGGCGCGAGCTTCGTGGCGAAGCGGGCCTATGAGAAGGAGGAGTTCCTCTCCTCGACCGACAACTGGTGCCGCCCCGTCAACCTCTGCAGCGGGCCCGACGGCGCGCTCTACGTCGTCGACATGTACCGGGCCGTCATCGAGCATCCGCAGTGGATCCCGCTCGAGATGCAGAAGCGCGTCGATCTCCGCGCCGGCTGGGACAAGGGACGGATCTACCGGGTGTCCCCGGATGGCTTCAAGCCGGGCGCCGCGCCGAAGATGTCGAAACAGACGGCTGCGGAGCTCGTGGCCCATTTCGAGAATCCGAACGGCTGGTGGCGCTCGACCGCCCAGCGCCTGCTCATCGAGCGGCAGGACAAGTCGGCCGTCGATCCGCTCCGGAAGACGGCAAAGGAGTCGAAGAGCGCGCTGGCCCGCTTCCACGCCCTCTGGACGCTCGACGG
>JACQFK010000589.1 GCA_016200125.1 Planctomycetota bacterium | reverse complement strand
TCCTGCAGCACCGCGGGCTGTCCCAGAAGCTGGACCGCCCCCTGGCGGCCTTCATCAAGGACCTGAAGCGCCGCGGGATGCTGGAAGAGACCCTGATCGTCGGCATGGGCGAGTTCGGCCGAACGCCCTGGACCGACCTGACGCCCGAGGGCCGCGGCCATCACGCCCCCGCCTTCACGGTCCTCCTCGCCGGCGGCGGCGTGAAGAGCGGTTACTCGTACGGAGCCACCGACGAGTACGGCGCGAAGATCACGGAGAATCCCGTCCACGTGCACGACTTCCACGCGACGATCCTGCACCTCATGGGGCTCGACCACACGAGGCTGACCTACCGCTACTCGGGCCGCGACTTCCGCCTGACGGACGTCCACGGCAAGGTCATCAAGGACATCCTGGCCTAGCCCCTTCCCCTTGCATCCGCCGGACGACTTGCATATGCTGTATATGCATGAAGGACATCAGCTACGGAGTCCGTGAACTCCAGGCCCACCTCGGAAGGGCGCTGCGGGCGGTGGAGAAGGGCGACCGGGTGATCGTCACCTCCCGCGGGCGCCCCATCGCGACGATCAGCGGCGCCGATCGGTCCGTCGGAAACCTGTCCCCGATCGAGCGCAAGGTCAGGCGGCTGGCATCGGAAGGGAAGCTCGTCCTCGGGAAGGAGGACCCCATCCCCGACTTTCCCGCGCCCCGCCTTTCAGGGCTCTCCCGGCAGGTCCTATCGGACCGGCGATGACCTTCTGGGATACGAGCGCCCTGCTCCGCTGCTACGAAGGGAATGAGCCCTTGAACGAGCGGGCCCGGAACTTCCTCCTGGACCGGAAGCTCCGCTTCGCGTCGGCCCTGCTCAGGATCGAGGCGATCAGCGGAATCCGGAGAAGGTTCTCGCGGAACAAAGCGCAGGGCGCCGGACTCCTCCGGCTCCTGGAGGGCCATCTCCGCCACTTCAGCCTGGTGCCTCTGGACGAGGGGGTGCTGCGCGCGGCGGAAGGACTGCTGGATCGCCATCCGCTCAGAGCCGCGGACGCGCTCCATCTCTCCTCGGCGATACTCCTGGCCAGGGAGCTCGATCGCCGCCAATTCCGCTTCGTGACGGCGGACGGGGAGCAACTCTCCGCCGCAAAGGCGGAAGGACTCCGCGTCATCTCCCTGGCCTAGGCCGCCCTAGAGACGGATCTGGATCCCGACCCCGAACAGGACGCTGTCCTGGAAGTTGCCTCCGACGAAAGCCACGCCCGGCTCCAGGTAGATCTGGTCGGAGAGCTTGAACAGCAGCTTGGCGCCGAGCGCGATCTCGAGCACGCCGTTGTAGCCCTTGAAGGGACGGCTGCCCGCGACGAGCTGCACCTTGGCGAAGGGCTGGAGGGACCAGTCCCCCGGGCCGATGTCGGCCTGCACGCCGAACTCGAAGACGAAGTCCGTCGCCGCGTCGCTCTTGCCGACCTTCGGGTCCACGTCCAGGTGGACGAAGCCCAGGCCGGCGTAGACGCTCATCGCGGGGGTGTCCCCCTTCTTCTCGATGACCTTGTAGGACCCGTCGAAAGTCATCCCCAGGTTCAGCACGCCCGGATCGTCGTCGAGGGCGATCCCGACCCCGAACTTGCTGAAGACGCCGATCTTCTCGGTGATGCCGTACTCGGCCGCAAAGCCGGCGCCGAAGGTCGCGACGGAGTCGAACCCGGTCTTCGTGGTCGCCGGCGCCGCCATGGTCGCCACGCCGAAGGAGAGTCCGGCGTCGAGGTAGAGCTTGCCTTCCTTGGCGTCGGCCGTGGGGGCCTGGGCCAGGGCCAACGCCTGCATCAGGGGCAGCAGCAGCAGGGCGCCGAGCATCGGTTTCATCCGGTTTCCTTTCATAAGGAGGGTGAACGATTCCAGGACTCCTCCCGGGGAAATTGTAGCTCCTCGTCGTACAGATGCAATCGAGTCCGGGATTCCGGCGGAGGGGAAATACTTCCTTGACCGGGAAGCCCGGCGCCACTACCCTCTTCCACCGTGAAGAAGCTCATCCGCGGGATCGTGGAATTCCGCAAGAAGGTCCGGCCCAGCTACCGGGAGACCTTCGCCCAGCTGGCCCTGGGGCAGTCGCCCGACGCGCTCCTCATCGCCTGCTCCGACAGCCGCGTGGCGCCGAACGTGTTCGCCTCCACCGAGCCCGGCGACCTCTTCGTCATCCGCAACCCGGGCAACCTGATCGCGCCCTGCGGCGCGGACGGCCTGTCGGTCGGCGACGAATCGGAGCTCGCGGCGATCGAGTTCTCCACCCTCGGGCTGAAAGTCGCGGACATCATCGTTTGCGGCCACTCCGAGTGCGGCGCGATGCGGGCGCTCGTGCAGGAGCAGCGGGATCTCCCCGCGCCCCACCTGTACTCCTGGCTGCGACACGCCGAAGGGGCGCTGCAGCAGGCGCGGAAGGAGCCGCCCGCGGACCCGGGCCTCCCCCTGCACAATCACGTCTCCCAGCTCAACGTGCTCCGCCAGCTCGACCACCTCCGGACCTATCCCTTCGTGCGCGAGCGGGTGGAGGCGGGCCGCCTGCGGCTGCACGCCTGGTGGTTCGACATCGGCCGGGCCGAAGTCCTCAGCTACGACGAACGCTCCCGCCGCTTCGTGATCATCGACGAGGCGGAGGCCGAGCGCCTCATCCGGCAGCTCGACCGCTAGACGAGGCGATTCTCCGCCAACCCGGCGGCCCGGCGGGGGTAAAGTACGAGGAGGACAGCCATGATTCCCCCTTCGAGCCGCCGCGAGTTTCTGGCCGGAATGGCGTCCCTCGCCGCCGCGGCGGCGCTCGACGCCGAGGGCCAGGAGGCGCCCTCCCCCCGGAAGAAGATCGCGTTCATCGGCACCGAGATCCGCACCCACTCCCACGCGCAGCATTTCTTCGACCGGCTCACGATGGGCTACGGCTGGCGCGGCGGCTGGCAGGAGCCCCGGCTCGATGTCGCCGGGGTCTACATCGACCAGTTCCCCGAGAACGACCTGGGCCGCGCCCGCGTCGCGAAGCACAACCTGAAGCTCTTCCCCAGCGTTGCCGACGCGATCACGCTCGGCACGGGCAAGCTTGCGGTCGACGGCATCGTCATCATCGGCGAGCACGGCAAGTATCCGCGGAACGAGAAGAAGCAGGTCCTCTACCCGCGTTACGAGTGGTTCAAGGAGTGCGTCAAGGTCTTCGAGGCGGGCGGCCGCGCGGTGCCGCTCTTCAACGACAAGCACCTGTCCACGACCTGGGAGCGCTGCGCCGAGATGGTGGCCGATTCCAAGCGGCTGAAGTTCGCCTTCCTGGCCGGGTCGTCGCTGCCGGTCACGCGCCGGCTTCCCGCGGTCGACATGCCCCACGGCGCGCCGCTCCGCGAAAGCGTCTGCGTGGGCTACGGCGGCGTCGACAGCTACGACATCCACGCGCTCGAGACGGCGCAGTGCATGTCCGAGCGCCGCAAGGGCGGCGAGGTGGGCATCGGGAAAGTCCATGCGCTCCGCGGCGCGCCGATGTGGGAGCTGCTCGCCGCGCCGGAGCGCGAGGCGACCCGGCGGCTCATGGTCTCCGCGCTGACCCGCAGCCACTCCCTGCCCGTCGAGGGCGGCTACCCCTCGGACCGCGTCAGCTTCGAATGGGCGCGCAAAGTGTTCCCCGAAGCGACGGCGTACTTCATCGACCACCTCGACGGCTTCCGCACGTCGATGTTCCTGGTCACGATCCGGGACTTCAACTACGCGGGACTGCGCTCCGACACGGGGGAAATCGTCTCCTGCCAGATGTACCTCCCGATGCCGCCGAATGCCGCGACCACGGCGGACTTCTTCCACCCCCTGGTGCGGCACATCGAGGACCTGGTGATCAGCGGCAAGGCCCCCTACCCGGTCGAGCGGACCCTGCTCACGTCGGGCATGGTGATTGCGGCCGTCGATTCGCTCCAGCGGGGCCAGGTGCCCGTCGAAACTCCCGAGATGAAGGTGCGCTACGAGGTGGGTCCCGAGTCGACCTTCTGGCGCGACTAGCCGCCCTTGCCGGGCGGCGTTTTCAAGTTGAAGGTCGCCTTCATCCAGGTCCAGTACTCGGGGGGGATGGCGTTCATCTTGCCCTCGTCCCAGACCGCGGCGAGCGTCCGCTTCGCCTCCGCCGTCCGGCCGGCCATGCAAAGGGCATAGAGGCAGACCGCCAGGTCGATCCGCCGCATCCCCGGCGACTCCACCGTCTTCAGGAAGTGCCCGGCCGCGCGCGCGTAGTCGCGGTCGGCCAGCGCCCCGGCGCCCAGGTGGAATTGCGCCGGCGGACGACGCTGCACTTCCGGCTCCGCCTGCCGCGCGGCGCGCAGGGAGTCGCGGTCGCTGCCCAGCAGCCAGACCAGGGGCGTCTTCAGCGTCGTCGTGCTGCACAAGCGGTGGATCTCGGCGAAGTCCGGGAAGCGCGACTTCCGGGGAAAGGTTCCAAGAGTCGTCAGCGTCCCCTCCCACCTGAAGTAGGCAAGCGTCTTCTCCTTCAGCTCGGGCGGCCAGATCTCCGCCAGCGACGCGCTCCGGCGGAAACGGTCCTCGCAGGCGGCGAGGTCGTACCAGCTTTCGTACATCCTGTTCTCGCCCGACCCGGCGGCGATGATCCGCTTGGGATAGGCATCCGCCGTCGGCTCCGCGGACGCGCAGAGAGACCGGATATAGTCCCCGTCCCCGATGAAGCCGGTGCCCAGCGCCTGGGCCAGGGCCGGCAGCGTCATCCCCATCGCGGTGCTCGGCACGACGAGCACCGCGAACGCGATCGCAAAGCGCAGGAGGTGGAGCAGCGCCGGATGGGCGGCCGCCGATCCGAACAGCGGCGCCAGGATCCGCCCAAGCGCGGGAAGCAGGAAGAGGGCCGCGAGGCCGCTGACCAGGATGGTCCCCTCGAGCGCGGCATAGGTCGAGAGCGTCCAGACCGAGCGCCGGAGCGCGAGCAAGTTTCCCAGCGCGAGCCCGGCCATGAACGCGGAGAGCACCGCCGTGACGGCCCAGGCGCTGCTGCCCAGCGCCAGCGTGGCCTGGTAGGTCCAGAGCGTCTCGAACAGCAGCCCCGACGCGCCCGAAAGCAGGAAGAGCAGGGTGACGATCCGGGACGCAGACATGCTGAAACAGCACCACTTGCGGGCCTTATTTTTCCCATCCGTGGAAACAAGGGCCTTCGGTCATTGTTTTATCTGATGAACATGAAAAACATCTCGAGACGCACCCTGCTTCGCGGCGCCGGCGCGGCGCTGGCCCTCCCCTGGCTGGAGTCCATGACCCCCGCTTTCGGCCAGGCCAAGACCGTGAAGCCCCCCGTGCGCCTCGGCTTCTTCTATGTTCCCAACGGCGTCCACATGCCGAACTGGCGTCCCACGGAAGCCGGCGAGCTGAAGGAGCTGCCGACGACCCTGAAGTCGCTCGAACCCGTCAAGAACCAGGTCCTCGTGATCAGCGATCTCGCGGCCGACCATTGCCAGAACTCGGTCGCTGCCCACGAGCCCTCGGGCGGAGGCTACCTGGTCGGCGCCAAGTGCAAGCACTCCGAGGAGCCGGAAGTCGCCGGCATCTCGATCGACCAGCTGGCCGCCCAACAGGTCGGCCTCAAGACCCCCGTGGACTCCCTCGCGCTCGGCATCGACCAGGGCATGCGCGGCGACCACGGCTTCAGCGGCACCTACCTGTCCAACATCTCGTGGCGCAGCCAGAACACCCCGGCCGCCCTCGAGCTCAACCCGAAGCAGCTCTTCGACCGCCTCTTCCGCGGCCAGGCCCCGCGCCGCGTACGCTTCGGCGCCGACGACGCCGCGGCCGCCCCCGGGAAGAAGAGCGATTCGATCGAATCGAGCGTGCTGGACCTCGTCCGCGAGGACGCGCGTTCGCTCCAGAGCCGCCTCGGCTTCAGCGACCGCCGCAAGCTCGAGGAGTACTTCGAAGGGCTGCGCAGCATCGAGCGGCGCCTCGACCAGACGGGCAAGGCCGCGCCGGCGCAGGACGATCCCGCGGGCCAGGGCAAGTTCAGCGACCTGCCCAGCCTCACGATGCCCGGCGGCCGCGGCATCCCCTCGACCTTCTCCGAACACGTCAACCTGATGCTCGACATCATGACGCTGGCCTTCCAGACCGACACCACCCGCGTCGCGACCTTCATGTTCTCCTGCGAGAAGTCCGGCCGCTCCTATCCGGAGATCCAGGTGGGCAGCCACCACTCGATCTCGCATCACCAGGGCAAGCCGGAAAACCACGCGATGCTGACGCGCATCAACACGCTGCACATGGAGCTCTTCGCCCGGATGCTCGGCCGGATGGCGAACGTCTGGGAAGGCGAGACCACGCTGCTCGACAACGTGGCGCTCTGCTACGGCTCGGCGATCAGCGACGGCAACAAGCACAATCACGACGACCTGCCCATCGTGCTGGCCGGGGGCGGCGGGGGCGCGTTCCGCGGCGGCCGCCACCTCAAGATCGGGAGGAAGACGCCGATCTGCAACCTGTACCTGGAGATGGCCGCGCGGGCGGGAGCGGACCTCAAGAAGTTCGGCGACAGCACGGGACCCCTCGGAATCCTCGGTTAAGTCCGTCGTCCATCATGGTCCTCACGCAACTCGGCCTGGCGCTGCTGATTCTGGCCTTCCCTCCGGCCCAGACCCAGGACAAGCCCAAGGAACCGCCTCCTCCCCAGGATCCCAAGGAGAAGGAAAAGGCGGACGCCAAGGCCCGCGCGGACGCCGCCGCG
>JACQFK010000603.1 GCA_016200125.1 Planctomycetota bacterium | reverse complement strand
GGGATCGTGTTCAAAAGCGCGCCCTTGGCCCCGTCCACGCCGAGCCGCTCGATCAGGTAGCGCGGCAGGAACGAGATGTAGAAGAACCAGGCGTAGTTGAGGCAGATGTACTGGAGGCAGAGCAGCCCGACGGTCCTCGAGTTCAGGAACTCCTTCCAGGGCGTCGGTCCCGCGTCGACCTCGGGGGCCTTTCCGCCTTCGATCAAGGCCACTTCCGCCTCGTTCGCGCCCGCGTGTTCGCGGGGGTTGTCCCGGAACCAGCGGTGGAAGCCGACGGCCCAGATCACGCCGAGGGAGCCGAACAGCGCGAGCGACGAGCGCCAGGACATGTAGGTCATGACCCAGGCCACCAGCAGCGGCGTGAAGGCGCCGCCCCAGCGGGCGCTCAGCCAGACGATGCTCTGCGCCCGGACCCGCTCCTCCTCGGGAAGCCAGGTCTTGAGCGCCCGGGCCACGTTGGGGAAGCAGCCGGCCTCGCCCGCGCCGAAGAGGAAGCGGGTGACGAAGAGCGACGCCAGGTTCCAGGCGAAGCCCGTGGCGGCCGTGAAGAAGGACCACCAGACGACGATGCGGGCCAGGACCTTCTTCGCGCCGATCCGGTCCCCCAGCCAGCCGCCCGGGACCTCGAAGAGCGCATAGCCCCACGCGAAGGCCGCGAACACGTAGCCCATCTGCTCGCCGGTCAGCTTGAACTCCTTGGAGATGAAGGGCTCCGCCTTGGAGATGCAGATGCGGTCGACGTAGGTCAGGACGGCGAGGCTGGACGCGAAGAGCAGCACGCCGGTGCGGGCCCGGGTGGGCCGGACCGACGCCGCCGCGCCGACAGTTCCGGTCTGGGAGGAGAGGGTCATCGGGTCCAAAGTGGTCAGACCACTTTACAACTGTTACGCCCGCGGGTCAAACCCTGATGTCGAAATAGGAAAGAAGGACGGGGACCGGAAACGAACGGAGCGCCCGACCGGGGGAGATCGGGCGCCCCGCGAGAAGCGATTCTTGCCGTCGGGGAGACGGCAAGCGGGTTGGGCGCTGGGGGAATCCTAGCGGCGCCGCGTGAAGGGGGGATGAAGGCCTCGTGACCCGCGCGTGAAGGGCCTCAGGGGGTCGCGGGCTGGGCCGGGGCGGCGGGGAGCCGCGCCGGGCGCGCCTCCCGCGGCGGCAGCGAGAAGCTGCGGCGGGCGCCGGCGGCGATCTGCTCCAGCACCTCGTGGCAGTCGAAGCCTCCCTGCGGGCGCTCGTGGCTCCCGTCGGGCAGCAGCAGCCGGACGTTCGCGTCGTCGAGGAGCGCGGCCGCCAGGATCTCGTCCACCATCCGCGCCTTGAGCGCCTCGTCCTCGATGGGGAAGACGATCTCGATGCGGCGGTCGAAGTTGCGGTGCATCCAGTCGGCGCTCGAGACGTAAACCTCGCCCGCGCCGCCGTTCTCGAAGTGGAAGATGCGGCTGTGCTCGAGGTAGCGGCCCACGATCGAGCGCACCCGGATGGTCTCGCTCGCGCCCGGCACGCCGGGCCGGAGGCAGCAGATGCCGCGCACGATGAGGTCGATGGGCACGCCGGCGCGCGAGGCGCGGTAGAGCGCGCGGATCACGTCGCTGTCCACCAGGGCGTTCAGCTTCGCGACGATGCGCGCGGGGCGGCCCGCCTCGCAGTGCTCCCGCTCGCGGTTGATCATCTCGATCACCCACTCGCGCAGGCCGTGGGGCGCGACGCGCATCTTGTTCCAGCGCACCGGCTGGACGTAGCCGGTCATCATGTCGAAGAGCGCCGCGGCGTCCTCGCCCAGCACCTCGTCGCAGGTCATCAGGCCGACGTCCGTGTAGATGCGCGCCGTCGCGGGGTTGTAGTTGCCCGACGAGAGGTGGACGTAGCGGCGCAGGCGGTCGGGATCGCGCCGGACAACGGTCGCCACCTTGCAGTGGGTCTTGAGGCCGGGCAGGCCGTAGACGACGTGGGCGCCCGCCCGCTCGAGGGTCCGCGCCCACTCGATGTTCGCCTCCTCGTCGAAGCGGGCCTGGAGCTCGATGAGCACCGTGACCTGCTTGTCCCGCTCGGCGGCGCGGGCGAGCGCGGCGACGATCGGCGAATTCCGGCCGGCGCGGTAGAGCGTCTGCTTGAGCGCGAGCACGTTCGGGTCCGCGGCGGCCTGCTCGATGAACTCGACCACCGTGTCGAAGCTCTCGTAGGGATGGTGCAGCAGCAGGTCGCCCGCGCGGATCAGCGAGAAGAGGTCCCCCTTGTGGCTGCGGACGCGCTCCGCCACTTGGGGCGCGACCGGCCGCTCGCGGAGCGGCGCGTAGCCCGGCAGGGCCACCCAGGACCAGAAGGACGACAGGTTGAGCGGCTCGTCGACCTCGTAGATGTCCGCCGCCTCCAGGTCGAACCACTTGAAGAGCGACTCCTTGAGCCGCTCCGATGCGCCGCGGCCGATCTCGAGGCGCACCTCCTGGCCCCGGCGCCGCTTGGCGAGCTTCGACTGGATCTGCTTGACCAGGTCCTCCGAGTCCTGCTCCGACAGCTCGAAGTCCTGGTCGCGCGTCAGGCGGAACACCGTCCACTCCTTCGCCTCGAAGCCGCCGAAAAGAGTCTCGAGATGGAGGCCGATCAGGTCCTCGAGCGTCACGAAGTGGTCCTGGCCGCCGTGCGGAGGCACGCGGATGAAGCGCGGCAGCAGCGCGGGGACCGGGACGATGGCGAGGCAGTTCTTGGGCGCCCGCAGGCGGTTCTGGCCCTTGGTCTTGAGCAGGGCCGCGAGGTAGAGCTGCCGGTTCTGGATGTGGGGGAAGGGATGGGCCGGGTCGATCGCCATCGGCGTGAGCACCGGCTGGATGTCCCGGGCGAAGTGGGCCTCAAGAGACTCGGCCGCGTCGCCCTTGACGTCGGCGGCCCGCACGAGGCGGAGCCCCTCGGCCGCGAGGCCCGGGAGGACCTCCTCGCGGAGGATCCGGTGCTGCAGGGCGACGAGCTCGTGGGCGCGGGCGGAAACGGCGGAGAGCACCTGGGCCGTGGTCGCGCGGTCGCCGGACTCGGAGCTGGAGACTTCGTCGGGATCGCGCTGCTGGAGCCCGGCCACGCGGATCATGAAGAACTCGTCGAGGTTGGAGCTGAAGATGGCGAGGAACTTCAGCCGCTCGAGCAGCGGGCGGCGCTTGTCCTGCGCCTCCTCGAGCACGCGGGCGTTGAACTCCAGCCAGCTCAGCTCGCGGTTCAGGAACAGTTCGGTCTGGGCCATGGGAATGGACATCCAACCCCCGGCAAGCCGGGACGTCAATGCATTTCGGAAATCCGGACTCCACTCCTGTGACGCCCGGAGGCGCCGTCCTGTTACGAGCCCTAGAAATCCACCTGGAAGCGGGCGAGCACGCCGTTCACATGGCTGCCGTGGTGGCTGCCCGAAAGCTGGACGCCCTGGTAGTAGTTGTCCCCGATGTAGTCCAGCGAAAGGCGGACGTTCTGGACCGGCCACCAGTTGAAGCCGAGCGTGATGCTCGTGACGCGATTCGAGTTGACCGCGAAGTTCGTGGCCAGGTCGCCGAGGATCTCGCGATCGAGCGACACCGTGCCGATCCGGCCCACGAGCTCCAGGGCGCCCCAGCCGCCGTCCTTCAGGCTGAACACGTTCTTGGGGACGAGCCGCGCATTGGGCGTCCGGTCCTCCCCCGTCACGACGAAGGCGGTTTCCACGTAGTAGCCGGTCGTGGCGAGAAGGTTGTTGTAGCTGGTTCCGATGAACACCTCGTCGCGGCGCTGCATGGCTTCGCCACGCAGCATCCACGGACCGACCGCGTACGTGAACTCGCCGCCGAGGCGGTAGCGGTCTCCGACGAAGCGAGTCCCGGCCGGCGCGGTGAAAGCCAGGTAGGTGACGCCGAGTTCGTTCGTGGAGACGTTTCCGGGCCAGCCGACGGGGTTGGCCCCGGAAATCTGGCCGATGTGGGCGAAG
>JACQFK010000602.1 GCA_016200125.1 Planctomycetota bacterium | reverse complement strand
GGTGGTCGAGCGGCTGGAGCTGCCCGGGCCCCTGCTGGGGCTCGTCCCCACCGCGACCTTCGAGGAGGAGATCTCCGTCCAGAGCTACGCGCTCGGCCCCGGCGACGTGCTGCTGCTCCACTCCGACGGGCTCGAGGAGCTGCGCGACCGCAACGGGGAGATGTTCGGCGCGGACCGCCTGGCGTCGATCCTGCGCGCCAACGCCGGCGCCGGGGCGGACTTCATCCTCGGCGCCGCGATCCTGGAGGCCGAGCAGTTCGGCTCCGGCGCCGACCGGGACCAGGACATGACCGCTGTTTGCGTCCGCTTCCGCTGAAAGGTACAATCGGGGTCGAATGCCGCTGCCGCCTCCCACGCCGTCCCACGAAACCGTGGCCCGGACCAACGAGTACGAGGTCACCACGGACATCCGGGGGCCCTTCCTCCTGGTCACCCTCCGGGGCCGCTACACGGACGACATGCTCACGGTCCTGCAGAAGCAGATCTTCCTCCAGATGCGGAGCCTGGCGGTGGACGCGAGCGCGCTGTCGGGGATGACGATGACGCTGGCCCGGGCGCTCTTCTACACGGCCCAGGGGCTGCGCTCCCAGAACCACGCGCTCGTGCTGATCAACCCGCCCGACTCGCTGCGCGGCTTCTTCAAGCTCCTCGGCGCGGGCAACCGGATGCCGACGATGCTCTCGGCCTCCCGGCTGCAGGCGAAGCCCGCGGACGTCGACGCCGTGGCGCAGAAGCTCGACACCGAGCTCCAGCAGGTGCGCCGCGAGCTCGGGACGAACCAGCTCTGGCAGTTCACCGACCGCGAGTACTGCTGGGTCTGCCCCTTCTGCGGCGAGCTCTGCGACGACGTGCGGATGGCCTCGCGGGTCTCGGTGACGCAGGCCGCGGTCGAGCGCGTGTGGCGCCACATGAATTACGAGTGCCGGGAGTACCTGCCGGCGAACCCGCGCTTCAAGCAGAAGGCGGAGCTCGAGGCCAAGGTCCGCGAGTCCAACCAGCGGAAGCTGAGCGCGACGGTCGACCACGTGACGCAGCTCAAGACGCAGGTGACGCAGCTCGAGGAGAAGGCCCAGTGGGCGAAGAACCTTGAGAAGGGCGTGAAGATCGCCGCGTCGCGCCAGCGGAAGCTGCTCCCGACCAAGGCGCCCAACGTCGCGGGCTGCGAGATCGCCTACACCTACCGCCCGGCCGACGAGCTCTCAGGCGACTTCTTCGACTTCGTGGAGATCGGCGACGGCCGCATCGGGTTCGTGATCGGCGACGTCTCAGGCCACGGCATCGAGGCGGGGATCCTGATGGGCATGACCAAGAAGGTCCTGTCCATCCGGCTCTCCGAGATGGCCGACCCGGTGGCGGCGGTGAAGAAGACGAACGCCGACATTGTGAAGGACATGGACCGGTCGAGCTTCGTGACGGTGGCGGCGATCGTGTTCGATCCCGCGACCCGGATGCTGACCTCCGCCCGCGCGGGTCACAACCCTCCGATGCTCTACCAGCCCTCGCGCGGCGGCGTGCGAAAGTTCGAGGGCGGCGGCCTCATGATCGGCATGGCCCAGCCCCACATCTTCGACGCCCAGCTCGCCCCCGAGGTCGTCGAGGTCATGCCGGGCGACGTGCTGCTCCTCTACACCGACGGCATCGAGGAAGGCAAGAATCCCGGCGGCGAGGAGTTCGGCGTCGGCCGGATCGAGCCGGTGATCCAGAACGAGTGCGCCAAGCCGCCCTCCTACGTGCTGGGCTCGCTCTTCTACGAATTCGAGCGCTTCGCCGCGGGCGTGACCCAGGAGGACGATCTCACCGCGGTCTGCGTCAAGTTCAAATAGCCGCATCACGCATCAGGGAGGAAGGGTCCCCCTCCGCCTCCCCCGGAGGGGAGGGCCGGGAGGGGCGACGGTCTTCCCGTGATTCGTGATGCGTCGTATAATCCCGGACCATGCCCGCGCGCAAGGAGCTTCCCCGCCCCGTCCAGGCCCTCCTCACGGGCGCCGGGGTCGCGGCCTTCGTCGGCCTCCTCCAGCTCAGCGGCCTCCTCGAACTCTGGGAGCTCAAGACCCGCGATCTCCGCACGAACTGGACCCTTCGCGCGCCCCGGAAGGAGTCCGATCCCTTCGTGCGTCCGGACCTCTTCCTGATCGATGTCACGGACGCCAGCCTTCAGAAGATGGACGAGCAGTTGAGGAAGATGAACAAACCCGGGTTGTGGCCCTGGCCGCGGGAGATTCAGGCGGATTTCATCAACGCCTGCGCCAGGGCGAAGGCGACCGTCGTGCTCTACGACTTCATCCTTTCGGAAGCCGGCGATCCCGAGGATCAGAAGTACATGGTCCAGGCGATCCAGGCCGGGCCGCCCTGCTATCTGGCCGGAGGATTCCGGGAGATCTCGGTCAGCGCCATGAAGGAGGGTCCGGAGCATGAGGCCCTCCTCAAGAAGACGTCCATCGAGGTGGTCAACGACGGGAGCGTTTCCATTCCGGATCGATACACGCAGGTCATCCTCCCTTCCGCGCCGCTGTCGAAAGCGGCCGCCGGCGTCTGCGACATCTCCACGCCGCGGGACCGGGACAAGATCATCCGCCGCTATCGGCTCTTCTCCACGTTCCAGGGCCGGACCTACCCCTCGTTCGTCCTGGCCGCACTGATGGCGCGGGAGAAGGCGTCCAAGGTGAGGGTGCACGACCGGCTGCTGAGCGTCGGAAGCCTGACCCTTCCCGTCGAGTCCGACGGGTCCGTGCTGATCCGTTACTATCCGACCAAGAACGTGCCGGCTCCCTTTGCCTGGCGCTCGGCCTGGAACGTGCTCAACGACGAGGATGCCCGTCCGCTGGAGGGGAAGACCGTCGTCGTGGGAACGAGCGCCGTGGGGCTCACCGATCTGCGGGAAGCCCCCACCGACCTGTTGGCCGGACCCGTCATCCATCTCACGGCGCTGAGCAACGTGCTCAACGGTGAATTCCTGCGGGAATCGCCGAAGTGGATTTCGGTCCTGCTCTTCTCGATCCTGGCGCTGGGGGTGGCGCTGTCGACCCGGCTGACCTCGGCCGCCCTGGGCGGCGGGGTCGCGGCGGGCGTGCTGGCCGGGTCGGTCGGACTCAGTACGGCGTTCTACGGCGGGCGCTGGATCGTCGACCTCGTCCCGCAGATGCTCGCCGTCGTGCTGGCCTACGCCGCCACGAGCGCCGTCAACTTCCTCCACGAGGGACGGAAGCGGCTCGAGGTGAAGCGCATCTTCGGGCAGTACGTCTCGAAGAAGGTGGTCGACAAGATCCTCCAGCACAGCGATGCGCTGCACCTGGAGGGCGAGCGCAAGCCGCTCACGATCTTCTTCATGGACTTCGCCGGATTCACCGCGATGTCCGAGAAGCTCGACCCCTCCGAGCTCGTGAAGCTGATCAGCGAGTACCACAACGAGGCCGCGGAGGAGATCTTCAAGACCGAGGGCACCCTCGACAAGTTCATCGGCGACGCGATCATGGCCTACTGGAACGATCCGATCGAGCAGCCGGATCACGCGCTGCGCGCCTGCCTCACCGCCGTCGGCGCCCAGAAGAAGCTGCTCAAGATGGCCGAGCTCATGAAGGAGCGGGGCCTGCCCGAGATGAGCGCCCGGATCGGGCTCAACACCGGCATCGCCACCGTCGGCAACATGGGTTCCAAGGAGCAGGTGAACTACACGCTGATCGGCGACGAGGTGAACCTCGCCTCGCGCCTCGAGGGCGTGAACAAGGAGTTCGGCACGAAAGTGATCATCAGCGAGGCGACCTACCTGCCGGCGAAGGAGAGGCTGGAGGTCCGCGAACTCGCGCTCATCAAGGTGAAGGGCAAGAAGCTTCCGGTGCGCATCTTCGAGCTGATCGCGCTCAAGGGGGAGGCGGCGCCGGAGCGGATGGAGACCGTGCGGAAGTTCGAGGCGGCGCTGCTGGATTTCCGCGCGCGCAAGTTCAACAAGGCCTGGGAGCTGTTCCTCTCGCTCGCGCAGAAGGGCGACCCCGCAAGCGAGGTCTACGTCGGCCTCTGCGAGGCCTACATGAACGAGCCGCCGCACGCCGACTGGGACGGCTCCTACCAGATGGAGCACAAATGACCGCGCTGGTGGCGGCGCTCGTCCTGCTCATGCCCCAGGAATCGGCCCAGCGGCTCCGGGCCGGCCAGGAGAAGATCAAGACCGGCGACTACGAGGGGGCGATCCCCGACTTCGAGCGCTGCCTCCAGCTCCAGCCGGAGGAGTACAACGCCTGGTTCGGGCTGGGCACCTGCTTCTGGGAGAAGGAGGAGTTCGCGAAATCGCGCGACCATTTCCTCAAGGTCGTCCAGCTGGTGGAACGGGACAACCCGGGCGCGGCGCTCCCGGGCGTGCACCAGAAGCTGCTGGCCTGCGCGCTGCTGCTCGAGGATTTCGACGCCGCCATCGCCGAGGCGGACAAGCTGATCCGGATCCAGTCCACGGGCGAGTACTACTACGCCCGGGCCCTGGCTCGGCGGCGCAAAGGGGACCTGAAGGGCGCGCTGGACGACGGGGCGGCCGCCCTGAAGGAGGATCCGCTCCTCACGAAGGCCCGGACCCTGCGCGCCGAGATGCTCCTGGTCCGGGGCGATCCCAAGTCCGCGCTGGACGAACTGGCAGAGGCTATCCGGCTGAGGCCCTCCGACCCGACGGCCTTCCTGGCGCGGGCCACCCTGCTCTACTTCGAGGGGCGCTGGGTGGAGGCCCGGCTCGACCTGCAGACGGTCGGCACGCTGAACCGGGGGCAGAACAACACGCTCGAGAACCAGGCCTGCGCCTGCGCGCTGGACTGGCTCCTGGTCCGGCGCCTCAACGTCCCGGCGCCGGCCGTCGATCCGGTCGCGGCTTTCGAGAAGACCCTGAAGGACCTGAAGAGAAGCCCCGCGAGGAACCACCTGCTGGGGCTGCCGCTCCACCTGGCCGACCGGCTCTCCGAGGCGGACCTGCTGAAAGCCGCGGAGGCGGCCCCCGGCCGCAGGTCGCAGGCCCGTGCCGAGGCGCTCTTCTTCATCGGGGAGAAGAAGCTGCTCCTGAAGGACGTCGAGGGGGCCCGCGCCGCCTTCCTGAAGTGCGACGGGGACGACGCCCGGGGGCTTCTGGAGTTCTATCTGGCGCGCAACCGGCTCAAGGAGCTGGCCCGGTAGGTTCTTCTCAGAATCGTTGACAGTCTCGTTCCGCACGCCATAGAATCTTCGGGTCCAACGGAGAAAAACGGAATGCTCCTCGATGCGGCGTTCGCGGCGCTTCTCATGGCCCTTCCGGTCGATCCCGAGCCCCTGGTTCAGGATCTCGGGGAGAAGAAGGTCACCATGAAGGAAGCCTGGTTCGTCAGCGGCCCGAACTGGCGCAGCAAGCCGCTGCGGAAGGCCGAGGACGGCGAGGACGTGACCGTCACGGCGGTGGAGGGCAAGTATTCCAAGGTGACCGCGAAGAAGGACAACCTCGCGGGCTACATCGAGTCCACCGCGCTGATCGCGCCCGAGAAGTTCAACCGCAGCGCCGCCGACGAGAAGGAAGGCCAGAAGCTGGCGGCCCAGGGCCTGGAAGGCCAGAAGGGACTCAACCCCGACACCGAGAAGGAGTACCGCTCCCAGGGCGGGGCCAGCCGCGACCAGGCCTACAAGGACCTCGACGCCTGGCTGCTGCGTCCCGCCTACTCCGCCGACCGCGCCAGCCTGGTGGACAAGCTGAAGCAATTCCAGCAGGAAGGCAAGCTCGGCGAGAGTTCCCCCGTCAAGTAAGAGGACCCCATGAGGAAACTGACCCCCGTCCTTCTCGCCTTCGCGGTCGCCGGTTGCGGCGGCAGCGCCAAGCTCACGGAGAGCCAGGAGTACTTCATGGCCCGCGGCGTGGGGGCGCTGTCGATCGAGCGCGACCATCTGTGGACGGACGAGAAAGTGGAGGAGTACGTCACGCTCGTCGGCCTGACGATCGCGTTCGAGTCCGACCGTCCCGAGACCTACAAGGGCTACCATTTCGCCGTTCTCAACACGGACCAGGTCAACGCCTTCGCGGCGCCGAGCGGCTTCATCTTCGTGACCAAGGGCGCGCTGAGGGCGATGGAGAGCGAGGACGAGCTGGCGGGCGTGCTGGCCCACGAGATCGCGCACGTCAACCTGCGGCACCCGGAGCTCGCCGCCGACCGCTCGGCGAAGGAGACCGGCCTGATGGACTTCGCGACGGCCCTGAGCGGCGCCGCGGGCATCGGCAGCATGGCCGCGGGCCTGTTCGGCAAGAAGGAGGCCGCGAACTACCTGCAGACGGCCAAGGATGCGGCGCCGGCCTTCGGCAAGTCGCTGGCCTCCCTGCAGAACTCCTTCAGCAAGGGCTACGGCCGGGAGGAGGAGTTCGCGGCCGACAAGCTCGCGGTCGACTTCCTCACGCGCAAGGGGGTGGGCTACGACCCCAGCGCGTTCAAGACCTTCATCGGGCGCCTTCCGAAGAAGGAGGACGCCTACGGCTCCCACCCCGGCCTCGACGGCCGGGTGAAGGAGATCGAAGACGAGATCACGAAGCACAAGTACGCGCCGGCCGATGCGGCGCGCACCAAGCGGTTCCTCGCCATGAAGGCGGGTCTGGGGACTTAGGAGTTCAGGGGCGAGTCCAGGAGGATTCGAATGCGTCACGCACTCTGGGCGCTCATCGTGCTGGCCGGTTGCGGCGGCGAGTCGATCCATCCGCCCGATGAATGGCGGGAGGAGGCGGGCAACGAGGGGACCGACGTCAACATCGACCCCGCGAAGCTCAACAATCCGACCTCCGAGCTCGGCACCGACCGAGTCCGCGCGATCGCCAAGACGATCGAGTGGCTGCCCATCGGCACCGAGGAGGGCGCGACCTACAACAACGAGGGGCTGATCGTCGACCGCATCCTCCGCGACGACGCGGAGAACAACTACGCGGTGCGGGTCCGCCTGAAGAACGCCACCAAGGACGTGCAGAAGGCCCAGTACCTCATCCGCTTCTACCACCGCTCGGGCGCCCAGATCGCGGGCTACGTGGGCGGCATCGGGAGCCAGGAGCGCTGGCAGGGCGTGATCGTCGAGCCCTACGGCTACGCGACCGTGTCCGACTTCGCGCGCGTGATGGGCGCGGAGGGCTTCCGCCTCTACGTCAAGGGCGGGGGCGGCTCGGCCGACGGCTCGCCCGACGATCCCGCGACGCGGGACGAGCGCCGGGCGAAAAAGGCCGCGGGCGCCAAGTAGGTCATTTCACGCGCGAGCGGAGCTCCCGGATCTCCTCCGCGAAGGAGGAGCCAGGGTACTTTCGGAGGAAGGCGTCGTAGTGCCCCGCCTTCTCCGCGGAGGTCGCCGCCACCCTCGCCTTGTTCTTCCGGAAATCGCGCTCCATGTCCTCGTCCGTCAGCAGCGCCCCGGCGATCGCCGCGGTGAAGAAGGACGCCATCGTCCCGGCCAGCATCGCGCGTAGCCCCAGCCGCGCGAGGTCCGCGCGCCGCGAGGGGGCGATCGTGGAGATCCCGCCGATCTGGACCGCGATCGAGGGGAAGTTCGCGAAGCCGCAGAACGCGTAGGTCGCGATCACATAGGCCCGGGCCGAGCAGTCGGTCTTCATGAGGTCGAGGTAGCCCACGAACTCGGTGAAGATCATGCGGGTGCCCAGGAGGCCGCCGATCTTCGCCGCGTCCTCCCAGGGCACGCCCATCAGCCACGCGACGGGGGCGAGGATCCAGCCGAAGCCCTTCTGGAGCGTGAAGCCGGGAACCGCGGCGGCGATGATCCAGTTGATCATCGCGATGATCGAGACGAAGGCGAAGAGCATGGCGACGACGTTGAGGACGAGCTTCAGGCCGTCGGAGGCCCCGCTGCAGACGGCGTCGAAGGCGTTGGCGGTGGTCCGCTCGAGCTTCACCTTGAGCTCGCCGGCGGTGACCGAGGGCTGGGTCTCCGGATAGAACATCTTGGCGGCGACGAGCGACGCCGGCGCCGACATGACGCTCGCGGCGATCAGGTGGCCCGCGTCGATGCCGAAGCCGACATAGGCCGCGAGGACGCCGCCCGCGATCGTGGCGAAGCCGCCGACCATCACGGCGTGAAGCTCGGACATCGTCATGGTCTCGACGAAGGGCTTGACGACGAGCGGCGCCTCGGTCTGCCCGACGAAGATGTTGGCCGCGGCGCAGAGGGTCTCGGAGCCGCTGGTCCCCATCGTCTTCCTCATGACCTTGGCGATCCCCGCGACGATCCACTGCATGACGCCGAAGTGGTAGAGGAGCGACATGAGGGCGGCGAAGAAGACGATGGTCATGAGGATGTCGACGAGGAAGATGGGCGGGAGGTCCCTCTTGTAGAGCCAGCCCCAGACGAACTTCGCGCCGTCGTCGGTGAAGCCGATCAGCCGCTCGAAGCCTTTGCTCAGCTTGTTGAAGAGCCAGTAACCGGGGCGGGTCTTGAGGATCGCGAGCGCGAAGAGGACCTGGAGGCCGCTGCCCCACCCCACGACGCGCCAGGAGATCGCCTTCCGGTTGTTCGAGGCGGCCCAGCAGATCCCCAGGAGCGCGAAGAGCCCGAAGGCGCTGGTGAGCTGGTGCACGGGCCTACAGGTTGGGGATGCCGAGCTTCTTCCGGAGCGACTCGGTGTTGCGGTAGTAGATCGTCTTGACCGTGTCGACCGGCTGCTTGAGCAGCTTGGCGATGTGGTCGAAGGGCTTCGACTCGAGGATGCGCTTGATGAGGATCGTGCGCGCCGGCTCGGGGAGCTTGTGGATGGCGTCGATCACGCGGCCCCAGGTCTCCTTCTTCGAGACCTGCTGGCTGGGGCGCTCGATCGGGGAGAAGCCGCCCTCGGGGGCGGTGTCCTCGAGCGACACGTGGCGGGAGCGCTTCATGCGGCGGAGGTGGTTGATCGCCTCGTGCCGCGCGACCGTCGTGAGCCACACGGTGAACTTCCCCTGCTCGGGGTTGTAGAGGTTCACCTTGCGGAAGGCCTTCATGAAGATTTCCTGGATGAGGTCCTCGACCGCGGCGAGGTCGCGGACCACTTCGTAGACGGCGCGGGCGACGAGGCGGTTGTGGCGCATGACCAGGGCGTCGCCGGCCTTGCGGTCCCCCTTCTTCAGGAGTTCGATGAGTTGTTCGTCGGTGAGAAGCGGGATGCTGCGCGTGGCCATCGGGTGAATTCTACTCGCCGCTCCCGCAGGGCGCAAAGGAACTCGTCGGAAATCCGTCGGGTCCGCGTCGCGCCTCTTCATATGTACAGGCTGACGTCGGGAAAAGCACCGTTCGGGGGGTAAACGGTTAGAATCTCGGGACCATGGCGGCGCTGAGGACGATCATGCTGGCCGGCGGCTCGGCCGACCACGGGGAGACGGTCTATGCGCGCGCCGCCCGGGAGTTCGGGCGCCGGGTGGCGGCCGAGGGCTGGGTGCTCCGGACGGGCGGAGGCTCGGGGAGGTCCATCATGGGGGCGGCCTCCGATGGGGCGCTCGAGGCGGGGGGACGGGTGGAGGGGATCATCCTCCGCAAGTTCTGGCCGATTCGTCACCGGGGCCTCCAATCCATGAAGGCCTATGCGACCTTCGCCCTCCGGAAGGCCGCCCTGATCCGGGGGGCCTCCGCCGCCGCCGTCTTGCCCGGGGGCTACGGCACCCTCGACGAACTGGGCGACCTGCTCACCCTCCGCCAGACCCGGCTCATCCGGATGCCGGTGGTCCTGGTCGACATCGCCGGGTACTATAAGGGGCTCCTCGCCTGGGACCGTCACGCCTCCCGCGAGGGCTTCCTCTACGGGGGCCGGCTCTTCCACGTGGCCACGAGCGCCCGGGGGGCCGTCGCCCTCCTCCGCTCCCTCCTGTAAGCTTGCAACGAAACAAACCGTTTGTTTCGTTTCACTCCGCGGTGTCTCATCGGAATCAGGTGAAGTTCGGAGAGGGGGCCGCCGATATATCCCCTTGCCGAGCGGGTGCCGGTCCACCTACGGGCTGTGTCTATCCCACAGCTTCAGGAGCGGACCGGGAGCCTGACGGCCACGGCCCTATTGTTGGGCCCGCACCCAGGCCTCGCGGCCGGGGGTGGAGGGATCTTCGGATCCCTGAAGTACGCAGTCGGGAACGCGTCGAGGTGGGGGCTCCCCGGTCCTTCCCTCAACGGCATTCCCCGCGACGAGGCGCCGGGGAGGCGCGACGTGCGGATCCTCCCCGGAGCGCCTTCGTCGGTCGCTCTTTGCCGCCGGGGCGTCGAGGACTCACGCCCCGGGACGCCGGTCATCCCTCCCCCTTTGGGGGGGCCGCCGCTCAAATGGCGCTGGCCTAGCGACGGGACGGCCGATATACTGTGCCTCCAACTTCCATGCCCCAGACCGTTCCGGCACTCGTCGCCACCGTCGTCGTCCCGACCTACAACGAGTCCGCCAACCTCCCCAAGCTCGTCGAACGCATCTGCGCCGCCCTACCCGCGACCGAGATCGTCGTCGTCGACGACGCCTCCAAGGACGGCACCGCGGACGTCGCCCGCGAGCTCGCCAAGAAGTACCCCGTCCGCGTGGTCGAGCGCTTCGACGAGCGGGGCCTCTCCACCGCGGTGCTCCGCGGCCTTGAGGAAGCCCGGACCGACCTCTGCGTGGTGATGGACGCCGACCTCAGCCATCCGCCCGAGGCGATCCCCAAGCTGGTCCAGGCGGTCCAGGACGGCGCCGACGTGGCCGTGGGCAGCCGCTACGTCTCCGGCGGAGACATCGACGAGTGGCCCCTCTTCCGGCGCTTCGCCTCCAAGGCCGGTACGCTGCTCGCCCGGCCGCTGACCCCGGTCCGCGACCCCATGGCGGGCTTCTTCTGCCTCCGCAAGAGCCTCTTCGCGGGAATCACGCTCAAGCCCCGCGGGTTCAAGATCCTGCTCGAGATCCTCGCCCGCACCCGGACGAAGAAGACGGCCGAGGTGCCGATCCACTTCGAGGACCGGGCCGCCGGCGCCAGCAAGTTCAGCTCGAAGGAGCGGCGGGAGTTCCTGAAGCAGGTCTGGACGCTCTACCTTGACCTCAACGCCTGGCCCTGGCGGCTGATGAAGTTCCTCATGACCGGGGGGCTGGGCACGGTCATCGACATGGCCATCCTCTACGCCGTCGCCAAGGGGATGGGCGAGACGCAGGCCTCCAAGTACATCGGCGCCACCGCCGGCTTCGTCGTGGCGATGACCTTCAACTACACGCTGAACCGGGCCTGGACCTTCCGGGCCCGCGAGATCCCGGTGCTCCTCTCCTACTCGAAGTACGCGCTGGGCACGCTCGGGGGGCTGGGCGTCAAGACCGGCGCCATCTACGCCCTTCCTTCCCTGCACTACCTAGCGAGCAACTTCATCGGCATCGTGCTCGGAACGATCTTCAACTACCTCGCCAGCCAGCTATGGGCCTTCTCGAGACGCTGAAGCGGGCCCCGCCGTGGGTCCGCTGGCTGCTCGCGCTGCTGCCGCTCCGCGTCGCGCTGATCCCCGTGATCCCCATCCTGCCCGAGGAAGCCTACCACTGGAACTACGCCCGGCACCTCGACTGGGGCTACTTCGACCATCCGCCGATGATCGCCTGGGCGATCGCGGCGGGCCGCCTGCTGTTCGGCGACACCGCGTTCGGGATCCGCGCGGTGACGCTCCTCTTCTCGGCCGGCACGTCGATCCTGCTCGCCCGCCTGGCGAAGCGGTTCTACGGGGACGCCGCCGCGGTCTGGGCGCTGATCCTCTTCACCTTCGCGCCCGTCGCGCTGCCGGTCTCGGAGGCGGGCTTCCCCGATTCGCCCCTGCTGTTCTTCTGGACCCTGACGCTGACGCTGGCCTGGGACGCGATCGAAGGGCAGGACGGCCGCCGCTGGCTGGCGGCCGGCGCGGCGCTCGGCGCGGCGATGCTGTCGAAGTACACGGCCGTGTTCCTGGTCCCCTCCGTTTTTCTCTACCTCGTCCTGTCGAAGCGCGACCGCCGCTGGCTGGCGACGCCCTGGCCCTACCTGGCGGGGCTGGTCGCGCTCGTGGTCTTCACGCCCGTGATCTACTGGAACTGGAAGCACGACTGGGTGTCGTTCCTCTACCAGAGCAAGGGGCGCTTCGACGAGACGCGGAACACTCCGGGCCGGCCGGGGTCCTTCCTCCTGTATCAGGGGCTGGCCGTGTTCGCGCTGACCCTTCCGCTGGCGCTCGTGACGCTGGCCCGGCTGTTCCGCACGGCGCGGGCGGAGGAGCAGTT
>JACQFK010000601.1 GCA_016200125.1 Planctomycetota bacterium | reverse complement strand
GCCTCCGCGGGTTTCTTCTCGGGGGCCGTCGCCGCGGCCTTGGGCTCCTCGGCCTTCGCCGGAGCCGGAGCGGGCGGCGCCTCCGTGGGCTTGGCCGCCAGGTCGAACTCCGGCGGCGAAAGGAAGACGACGAGCAGCGTGGCGACCACGATCAGGCCCGCCCCCGCGGCGACGGCCCAGCGGCCGGCCGCGCGCTCCGCCGAGCCGCCCTCGCGCGGGGCCTGTCCCTGCGGAACCGGCAGCTTGAGCCGCAGCTCCACGTAGGTCTTCATGCTCGCGAGGAAGATCGCCACGCCGAAGAGCAGGATCACGCCCGTGGCGCGCTGCTGGGTCTGGTTCGTGAAGAAGGCGCGCCGCGTCAGCAGGTGCAGGTTGCGGACGCTGTCGCGCAGCTGCTCGTTCTTCTGGTCCTTCGTGATCTGCGCCTTCATGGCCTTGAGCGTGGGGTCGTTGAGCGGATCCACGATCATGATCTGGATCTGGGCCATGATGAGGGAGATGCAGGCGACGAGGGAGAACACGCCGGACACCCACGCGACGACCTTCGCCACCTGGGCGCCGATCGCCGCCGCCTCCGTGGTGTGCTTGAGACCGCTATCCGGAGCGCTCACCGCTGTTCACCTGCGCGATCTGGGACTGGAATTTCAGGACCACCGGGGACGTCCTCATCGACCCGACGGGCACTCCCGGAACCTTCCCGACCGAGCAGGCATCCGAGCACCGGGCGCAGCTGTAGCAGTCGCCCCGGTTGGGTTCGTAGTCCGTCCGCTTCCGCTGGATCGAGAGCGCCAGGAGCTTGCAGCTGATGACCAGGCCGAGGAAGGCGCCGAGGATGCCCGACCCGTTCCGCATCTTGTCCTTGAGGCGCTGTCCCTGGGCGAAGAGGGTCTCGGCCGTCGTGCTCGTCTCGTAGAAGGCCCGGCTCTCCTCGGTGGTGTCCTTGACGACGCCGGCCTTCTCGAGCGCCACCCGCTCGGCCAGCCGCACCGTGAAGTGGGCGCGCGCCATGACGGGCGCCACCAGCAGGCCCAGCGCGATGCCCGCGGCGATGATCACCGGCGTGGCCGCCAGGAGCAGCCCCACGCGGCGGATGCTCGTGCTGCGGGGCTCGGGCTCCTTCTCGACCGTCGGCTTGTGGAGATGGTCGAAGGGGCAGGACTCCTCGCAGAGCCGGCACTGGATGCACTCTGTCGGCGTGGTCTTCAGGTGCCACTTCGAGAGCACCGAGGTCCACTTGAGCAGGATGCTGTAGGGGCACATGAAGCGGCAGTAGGGCCGCGCGACCACGGTGCCGATCACCAGGATCGCGCCGCTGAAGAGGAACATGCCGAAGTTCGCCCCCATGCGGAAGAAGCCGATGAAGGGGTCGTACTTGCAGATGATGTAGTCCGCGCCCACGTAGGCGAAGAGGACGCCGGTCCCCAGGTAGACGTAGGGGATGAGGCTGAGGAAGTGCTTCACGCCCTTCGGGACCTTGATCGGCTTGATGATGACCATCTCCTGCGCCGCGCCGAGGGGGCAGACCGACGCGCAGAAGACCCGCCCGAAGAAGAGGGCGAAGATCAGCGGCAGCAGGAAGAACAGCACGACCGTCAGCGGCAGCACGTAGGGCTGCCCGTAGCCGTAGGCCGAGGCGCCGATCCCCTGGGCGACGTTCTGGATCGATCCGATCGGGCAGACGCAGCCTTCGCGGTAGAAGCCGAAGTAGAGCACCGCGGCGACCGACAGGATGAAGATGGCCTTGCGCGAGACCTGCTTGAGCGAGTAGTAGGCGGCGGCGCTCAGCGCGAGAATGAGGACGCCGACGTCGATCCACTCCATGATGACGCTGCGCGGGGTGGGCTGGGTGACCGACGGCTCCTTGTAGCCGCTGGCGAATTCCGGACGGGGAAAGCGGTCCGCGCTCTGGGCGAGCAGCGGCGTGACGAACGCCAGCGCCATCGCCAGAACCAGCAGCGCTTTCGCGGGAATGCCCTTCATGTCCGCCACCCCGGTGATGAGCTCAAGTTCGTGATTGCGGAGCGGATCTAGTGCTCCTTCGACGGTCCGCCGGGCCCCTTGATCTGGTAGGGCTTCTTCGCATCCTGCCGGGTGAATGCGCGGGTCGGGCAGGCGCGGGCGATCGTGCACTCGTTGCAGTTGACGCAGACGTCGTGCCGGATCTGGATGTGCATCGCCCCGTTGCCGAAGGTCGAACAGCCCTTTACGCACTTGGAGCAGCCAATGCACAGCGTTTCGTCGATGCGGTACTCGTAGTAGGGGCCGTCCACCAGCGTCCGCTTGATCGCCGACGTCGGGCACATCTGGTTTTCGGCCGCCGTGGTCTGCTCGGTCATGTTCGGCTGGAGGAAGCCGAAGCACAGGTTGCAGTAGCCGCAGATGCCGTAGGAGTGGACGCACTTGACGGCCGACGGATTGAGGACGCACTCGGTTTCACAGAGGCCGCAGGAGATGCAGAGCTTGGGATCGATCTGCCACACCGTGTCGTCGGCGTGGAGCTTGATCGCCGTGGCTCCCGCCGCGGCCGTGAGCGCGACGGCCGCGCCGGCCCTCAGCCCCGTCTGGAGGAAGGACCGCCGGTCGATGAATCCGACCGAGCCCTGCTTGCTGTGGTCGTCAACTCGGCGTGGCATCGGAGAACATCCTCCTGTGGTCCATGGCCTTGGGAAGCTCGCAACCCTTCTTCAACTCCAGGCACTGGTTGCAGGGGCTGAGCTGGTTGATGCAGACCTCGACGCGTCCCGACTTGATCATCGCCGCCACCCCCGCCCCGGTCAGTCCCAGGACCAGGCTGCGGCCGACGGTCTTGAAGAACGCTCTCCGGCCTTCTTCGCTTCCTTCCGTCACCATAGGGTTCATAACAATGATACGTCCTTTTTTAATCCCTAATTACAATTCAGTGCGGATTTCCCCCGGACCCCGTGGACTTTTCCGCACCTCCCCAAGCCCCCCCTCAACCTCCTGAAACACAACGAGTCAGGGGTTGGATTCACTCCCCTTCAGGACGTAGACCCGGACGGAAGAGGTAGCTGGATCGAGAACCAGGATCCGGTCCTTCGAATCGACCGCCAGATCCAGCCCGTGGATGTTCTTCTCGAACTCCTTGGCCGCGGCGACCACCCCGACCAGTTCGCCGGCCGGATTGTGGATCTTGACCCGGACCAGCCCCTTCTCGGAGGTCACGAAAGACCCGTCCTTGCGAAGGACGATATGGCTCGGATTGCAGCAGCCCGAGAAGCCCTGGAGATTGTTTCCCTGCTTTCCCCAGGTGCTGTCCAGGCTGCCGTCGGCCTTGTAGCTCTCCAGCCGCTGCTTTCCCACGTGGGCCACCCAGGGCTTCCCCGAGGCGTCCACGGCGACGTCGAAATAGGGGCTCGGGACTTCGTACTTCCCGCTCCCGGGCGTCGGACCCATCTCGCCGAGCATCCCCAGGACCTTGCCCGACTTGTCGCAGCGGTACACGCTCTTGTCGCCGAAGTCGGCCACGTAGATCGCCTCCGGCGCGACGGCGATCGACGTGATCCAGGCCGTGGGACCGGGCTTCGCCCAGACCGCCTGCCGCGCGCCCTTCGCGTCGAAGACCTCCACGTGATCCATGAAGCCGACGTACACCGTCGAGTCGGGGCCGACGGCGACGCAGTTGGGCGTCTTGTCGAGATCGATCCTGGTAACCTGCTTGCCGTCGCTGCCCAGGACGACCAGCACCTTGTCCCCCCCGGCGTAGATGCGGTCGTCGGGTCCCACGGCCAGCGCGCGGAGCTCCTTCAATCCCGTCGCAAACCGCGCCGACTCCTTGCCGATCATAATGTTCTCGGGAACGATCAGGGCCGAGGCGATGACGTCCTCGACCTCCTTCGGACCCGGTCGGGAAGCGGCCGCCGCGGCGTAGCTCATCGGCTTCCGGTTGGCGATCTTGTAGCCGAGGAAGCCGCACGCGAGCGCGCTGACCGCGGCGATCGCGATCCAGAGGTTCTTCATTCGATTCCCTTCCCGACGTCCAGGCAGTGCAGAACCTTCTCATCCCGCAGGATCATCAGGTTGCCCGCCAGCGCGATCGGCGCCCAGGCCTCATGTCCCTTGAGGAGCCGGCAACGTCCGAGTTCCTCGTATTTCTGCGTGCTCGCCTTGACCATCGTCAGCCCGGCATCCTTGTCCAGGATGAAGAACTTCCCGTCCGCGAGGAGCATCGACTCGTATTGTCCGAAGCGCTTCTCCTTGCCGCTCTCCCAGACGATCTTGCCCTTGTCGTAGGGGTTCATGCAGACGAGCTGCTGCTTCCGCGCGCCGGAGGAGTCGGGAAGCAGCGCGAACAGGTGCTTCTGGTAATAGATCGGCGTCTGCTGCTCGCAGGAGAGGCCTTCGACCTCGTCGAGCTTCCAGAGGACCTTGGCCGAGTACTTGCCGCCCTCCTCGCTGACCTTGAGGAGGGAGCTGCCGCCCTTGTAGCCGGCGGTCATGAAGATGTAGCCGTCGTCGAGCACGGCCGGCGACGGCGAGATGACCTGCTTGTCGATGCAGGTCTCCTCCCAGAGGACCGTGCCGATCGTGTCCTTCTCCGCCGAGACGCCCAGGATCTTCCCCCACTCGGCGCAGTAGACGTACATCTTCTTTCCATTGAGGGTCATCGGCGAGATCGACGAGTGGGACATCTGGAGCCCCTTGGGATTGGGCGTCTTCCAGACGACGTTGCCGCTCTCGAGATCGACGCCCATCATGAGGACGTCCTTGCCGGCGGGCGCGAGCACCACGGTGCTGCCGTCGATGATGGGGCACTGGGCGGCGTACCAGTCCGGCAGCTTCGAGCCGTAGTCCCTCATCAGGTCGAGGCCCCACTTCTTCGCGCCGGTCTGGGCGTCGACGCAGAGGACGTGGCACTTCGAGCCGAAGGACACGACGTGCTTGTCGGTGACCGCCGGCACGGTGCGGGTGAAGCCGTGGTTGTTCACGATCTTGAGCGGATAAGAGCGCCGCCAGATCTCCTTCCCGTCCTCGAGGGAGAAGCAGCGGAGGCACTCCTCCTTGGACGCGAGATCGTAGTCCTGGAGGTAGACCCGGCCCGCATGGACCGCGACGCCCGAATACCCGTGGGCCAGGTCGGTCAGCGACCACCTGATGGGCGGTCCGTCCTTGGGCCAGCGGTTGGCCAGACTGACCTCGCTGACGATGTTGTCGTACTTCGGCCCGCGGAAGGTGGGCCAGGATCCGGGCTTCGTGGACGGCTTCCCGCCCAGGCCCTCCTTGAAGTTCACGCCGACGTCGACCTTCTCCAGCGCCTCGGGAGGCGCCGTCGAGCCGACTTCCCCCGCAGGAATCGGATTCGTCCCCGCCGCCGGCCCGCCGGCCTTGGGAGCTGCCGCCACCATCGTCCCGTCCAGACCCGGCACCTGGGGCGTGATGTGCGACAGCGGACCGCGGTCCGTCATGCGGACGAGCAGGAAGATGGTCGTTCCGCCCAGGATGAGCACGATGAGGACCAGCGCGCTCATGATCATCGCGATGGCCTTCGCCGAGATGGTGATCTGGAGATTCTGCTCCGCCGTCTTCGCGACGGGCGCGCGGACCCCGACCGTTCCCGGCGCGGGCCCGGCGGGCGCGGCGGCGGCCGCCGCCACGGGGGCGGGCGCGGGCTTCGCGGGAGCCGGCTTGGCTTCGGGAGCCTTGATCTCCGGCTTGGCGGGGGCGGCGGGCTTGGCTTCCGCGGCCTTCGCCTCGACGGGCTTCGTTTCCGGCGCTCCGGCGGCGGCAGGCGGCGCCTCCGCCTTGGGCTCCGCGCTCTTGACGTCGCTCATAGCAAGATCACCTTAGAAACCGGGCGAATGCTCCAACAATCCATTTTGCCGTCTCAGCTCCTCTATTACAACAGCGGACCCGACTCCGGGCTTCTAACGAACGTCGAGGCACACCAGATCCCCCTCGCCGTTCCGGCAATAGAGCAGTCCATTCGCCAGCACGGGCGCTGTCCAGTTCCTGGCCTTCGCGTTCAGCACCGGGGCCTTCGCGACCTCCTTGTATTCCTTGGGCGAGGCTTCCGCGACGATCAGGAGCCCCTTCTTGTCCAGCGTCAGCATTTTCCCCCCGGCGATGCTCATGCTTTCGAACATGCCCTTCTGCGCCCACTTGACCTCCCCCGTGCGGGCGTCGAGGCAGCGGAGCTGGCCGTTGGGCGTGTTGTCGTCGATCCCGTAGATGCAGCCGTCCAGGTAGATCGGGCTGCTCAGGTGGCCGCGCAGGTTCTTGTTCTCCCAGAGCGCCTTCGCCGAGGTCCCCGACACGTCCAGCAGCGCGCAGCCGTGCTCCCAGGCCGAGGTGATGAACAGCTTCTCGTCGAAGAAGGCGGGGTCCGCGGCGTTGACGTCGAACTGCGTCTGCCAGGGGAACGACTGGAGCCGCTTCCCGGACGCGGGATCGATCACCTGGAGGTTCCGCGCGCCGAAGATGGCGACGCGGTCGTTTCCCTGGATCTTGAAGTGGACCGGCGAGGCGTAGCCGCCCGGTCCCTCCGGGCTGGTCCAGACCTTCTCGCCCGTCAGCTTGTTCAGCGCGATGCCGTAGTCGAGCGCGTTGTAGATCACGAGGTCGCCCACGAGGAGGGGCGAGCCGCAGAGCCCGTAGTCGGTCGGCTGGGCCTTGAACTCCTTGATCAGGTCCTTCGCCCACTTGAGGCGTCCGCTCTCCGCGTCGAGGCAGAGCGCGTCGCCCTTCCGGCTGAGCGTGTAGAGCAGGCCGCCGTCCAGCACCGGCGTCGCCCGGGGGCCGGAGAAGTTCCCGGCGGGACAGGGATAGGGGAAGCGCCAGCCCGGCTTGCCGGTCTCGGCGTCGAGGCAGTATACGCTGTCGCTCCCGCCCACGTTCCCCATCGTGTAGAGCCGCTTCCCGGCGATGCACATCGAGGAATGGCCCACGCCGAGGTTCATCCGCCACTTCACCTTGGGGGCGGGGGACAGGGCCTGCGGCCTCCAGTCGCTCTCGGCGGAGATGCCGCTGCCGTCGGGCCCGCGCCAGCGCGACCAGTCGGAGGCCGGGGACGAGCCGAAGGCGGCCAGCAGCCAGATCAGGACCCGCAGAGTCGGCTTCATAGAGATCTTCGGATTCACCGGGGTTTGATATACTAAACAACGGGCGGCCTGCGGATTATTTCGGGAGACCGCGGGGTTTCCCTCATATTCGGCCGGGAATAGGCGCAATTAGCCGCCGCCAAGGCCCGTTAAAGTAACGTGCCCGGGGGCCCGTTCTCCCCGTGAAAGAGAGCGGCAGGCCCGTCAGTTCAGGGTCGCACGGGGAGGTCATGGCAGCCGAGGAGAGCCATTACAAGCGGTCGAGATTCGCGACCCGCCTCTTCTCCGACCGCGTCTATACGGCGGGCCACTCCTGGCTGCGGCGGGAGGAGGGCGACCTCTGGCGGGTCGGCTTCACCAAGTTCGCGACCCGGATGCTGGGCGAGGCGGTGGAGATGAATTTCGAGGTGAAGCCCGGCGCGGCCGTCGAGACGGGCCAGGCGCTGGGATGGATCGAGGGCTTCAAGGCCGTTACGGATCTGTATGCGCCCTTCTCCGAGCGCTTCGAAGGAGGCAATCCGGACCTCGTGAAGGAAATAAAGCTTGTCCAGACGGATCCTTCAGGGCGAGGATGGCTGTACGCCCTCCGGGGAACGCCGGGCGACGGCGTCCTGGACGTCCAGGGCTACGTGTCGGTTCTCGACGCGACGATCGACAAGATGCTGGGCAAACGGCATGAGTCCAAGTAGGGAAACCCGGGCCCGCTACGTCATGATCGGCGGCTTCCTCGGCGCGGGGAAGACGACCGCCGTCGCCCGCCTCGCCCGCCGGCTCAGCGACCAGGGCCTGCGCGTGGGCCTCATCAGCAACGACCAGAGCAGCGGCCTCGTGGACACCGCCCTGCTCCGCTCCAAGGGCTTCCCGGTGGAGGAAATCCCCGGCGGCTGCTTCTGCTGCCGCTTCAACTCGCTCCTCGAGGCGGCCGACAACCTCGACCGCACGACGCGCCCCGACGTCTTCATCGCCGAGCCCGTCGGCAGCTGCACCGACCTCATTGCCACGGTTTCCTACCCGCTCCGCCGGATCTACGGCGACCGCTTCGAAGTCGCGCCGATGAGCGTGATGGTCGACCCCGTCCGCGCGGCCCGGATCCTGGGCCTCGAGCCGGGGCCGCAGTTCTCCGAGAAGGTGGTCTACGTCTACCGCAAGCAGCTCGAGGAGGCGAACCTCATCGTCGTCAACAAGTGCGACGCGATCGAGGAGCCGCTCCGCGCGCGCCTCGCCGCCGCGCTCGAGAAGGCCTTCCCCCGGGCCCGGGTCCTCTGCTGCTCCGCCAAGGCGGGTACGGGGCTGGACGAGTGGTTCGACGCCATCGACCGGACCCTCCCGGACAACGGGCCCGCCATGGAGCTCGACTACGACCTCTACGCCGAGGGCGAGGCGCTGCTGGGCTGGCTCAACTGCACGGTCCGGCTGGAATCGAAGGCGCCCTTCGACGCGAACCAGACGCTCGTGCGTCTCGCGCGCGACATGCGCGACCGCATCGCCGCGAAGGGCCAGGAGATCGCCCACCTCAAGATGACGCTCGACGCCGAGGACGGCACGGGATCGCTCTCCGTGGTCAGCCTGGTGCGTAGCGACGGCGAGCCCGACCTCCGCGAGTCGCTCCTGGACAAGGTCGACGGCGGCGCCCTCATCGTCAACCTCCGCGCCGAGGCGGACCCGGAGTTCCTGAAGACCGTGGTCGACGAGTCGATCGCGGCGCTCGGCGCCGGCCTTCGCGCGACGATGGAGCACCTGGACCGCTTCCGTCCCGCCCGCCCCCAGCCCCTCCACAGGATGGGCGGAGGCGCGCCGTGACCCGGATCCTCTACTGCCACTGCAGCTACGCCCAGGTCGTCCCCAAGGAGGTGAAGGAGGAGGTCCTGAAGCGGCTCTGCGCGTCGGGGGCGGCCTTCGACGCCGTGGCCGACCTCTGCGACATGTCGGCCCGGAAGGATCCGGCGATGAAGAAGCTGGTGGAGTCGGGCGACGTGAAGATCGTCGCCTGCTATCCGCGCGCCGTGAAGTGGCTCTTCCACGCCGCGGAGGCCCCGCTCCCCAAGGAGGGCGTCGAGGTCCTCAACATGCGCGAGAAGTCCGCGGACGAGATCATGAACGGGCTCCAGGTCAAACCGTCATGAACAAGACCGAAGGAAGGAACCTGCGCGTGGTCCTCTATGAAGGGCCGGGGAGCGCTCCGCTTCCCGCCGAGGACCGCTTCCGCGCCATCTCCTCGCTGCTGCAGAACGGCTTCGAGGTCTCCCGTCCCGCGGCCGGCGGCTCGGTCGCGCGCGCGGACGGCGCGCCGCTGCTCGTGTTCGGCCGCTTCGAAGGAAAGGCGCCGCCCATCGAGGGCGCGGAGGTCCGGGATGTCCAGGGGCTGGGCGCCGACGGCGTGCTGGCCGCGGCCCGGGAGGCCCGCGAAAAATCCGGCGCGCGCAAGCTCGAGGCCTGGAAGCCCTGGTTCCCGGTGATCGACTACGACCGCTGCACGAACTGCATGCAGTGCCTCACCTTCTGCCTCTTCGAGGTCTACGGCGTCGACAAGAACGACAAGCTCACGGTGCAGAACCAGAGCAACTGCAAGACGGACTGCCCCGCCTGCTCGCGCGTCTGCCCCGAGGTCGCGATCCTCTTCCCGAAGTACAAGAAGGGGCCGATCAACGGCGACGTCGTGCGGCAGGAGGACATCCAGCGCGAAGCGATGAAGATCGACATCTCCGCGCTCCTGGGCGGCGACCTCTACGCCTCGCTCAAGACCCGCAGCACGGAGGCGCGCAAGCGCTTCTCCACGGAGCGCGACGAGTCGCGCGCCCTGCTGGAACGGAAGCGCTGTCTCAAGGAGCTCGGCAAGGACCTCGACATCCCGGACGAGGTGCTCATGAGCCTGCCCTCGGCGGGCGACATCCAGGAGCGCGCGGAACGGGCCAAGGCGAAACTCGCCGCGCGCCAGGCGCGTTCACAGACGGTGAAGGACGCGAAGCCCGCGCCCTCCGAGAAGGAATGGGGAATTTGAAGACGAGGACCGAAAATCGAAAACCGAAAACCGGGGGGCGGCCCCTTTCGGATTTCGGATTCCGGATTTCGGATTTCGTGGAGGCAACTTCATGAAGCCCTCCACGGTCGCCATGGCCCAGTTCGGCTGGCGCATGTTCAAGTCCACCGACCTGCGCCTCCTCTGGAAGATCGGCTACAACTTCGGCTACAAGGGCATGCGCTCGGTCGAGAAGTTCAAGGCGCGGCTGAAAGAGGGCGTCACCTTCCCGCCCTTCCTCTACATCTCGATCACCAACGGCTGCAACCTGCGCTGCCAGGGCTGCTGGGTCGACGTCGACAAGCCCGCGAACCTCCTCGCGTTCGAGGCGCTCGACAAGATCATCCGCAACGCGAAGAAGCACGGGAACAGCTTCTTCGGGATCCTCGGCGGGGAGCCCTTCATCCATCCCGACCTGATCCGCCTCCTCAAGGCCCATCCGGACTGCTACTTCCAGATCTTCACGAACGGCCAGATGATCACCGACGAGATCGCGGCGCAGCTGCGCCGGGCGGGCAACGCGACGCCGCTCATCAGCGTCGAGGGATCCCGAACCGTGAGCGACGAGCGCCGCGGACGGCAGAACGTGCTCAACCATACGCTGGCGGGCCTGGAAGCCTGCATCCGCCACCGGCTCATCACCGGCGTCGCCACGAGCGCCTGCCAGAGCAACTTCGACGACCTCGTGCGCGAGGAGTGGATCGACGAGCTGATCCGCAAGGGCGTCCACTACACCTGGTTCCACACCTACCGCCCCGTCGGCCCCGTGGCGAACGGCCAGCTGGCGCTTCGCCCGGAACAAGTGCTCAAGCTCCGTCGTTTCGTCATGGACATGCGCAACCGGAAGGCGATCGGGATCGTGGACGCCTACTACGACGACGAGGGCCAGGCGCTCTGCCCCGCCGCGACGGGGATCAGCCACCACATCGGCCCCTTCGGCGACGTGGAGCCCTGCCCCATCATCCAGTTCGCCAAGGAGAGCATCCACGACAACGACGGCGATCTCTTCAAGACCATGACGGAGTCGAAGCTCCTCCTGGATTTCCGGAAGACGGCGGCGAAGGCGACGCGCGGCTGCATCGTCCTGGAGCGGCCCGACCTCCTGAAGGAGGTCGTGGAGCGCCACAGCTGCCGCGACACCACGCTCCGGAAGACGGCGGCGGTGGAGCTGGCCTGGATGAAGTCCCGCCAGAGCCAGCACCTGCCCGGCCAGGAGATCCCGGAGGAGAACTTCGTCTACCGATTCGCCAAGAAGCACTGGTTCTTCGGATTTGGAGCGTATACCTAGACAAAGAAGAATCGGGAGTAAAGAATAGAGAATCCATCCCGCATGCGAGATTTGCGGTCACTCAGCGAATAGAGTAGGAAGCGATCGGCGTTCAGGTTGAAAGGGCCCGGGAGCAGGAACGCGCATGAGCCACGACCATTCGAGCGGAGCCGGCGGGAGCTCGATCCCCGCCGTGCCGGTGACGCTCCGCTTCGGGAACGGCACGCCGCTCGTGCTGCCCCGCCAGGTCCCCAAGCAGCGCTACCGCCAGGCCCAGTCGAACATCCCGGACGACAAGCGGGTCCGCGCGCTCCTCAAGAAGACCGCCGAGGACCACGTCAAGAAGGTCAACGCCGTTCCGCCGCTCACGCTCGACGAGCTCCGCGAGCACACGGCCGTCGTGCTCCAGGAG
>JACQFK010000600.1 GCA_016200125.1 Planctomycetota bacterium | reverse complement strand
TGGAGGCGGACCTTGCCGGCCTGGCCTCCGAAGAGGCCCACGCCCTCGAGCTCGGCAGGCTTCTGGATGGTCCGCTGGTTCTTCTTCATGAGGTCGTCTTCTTCCGGAGCTCCTCGATCTCCTGGCGCAGCCTCCGGATCTCCTGCAGCGCCTCCGGAAGCTTACTGAGCGCGGCCAGTTCCTTCAAGTGGGTCCTCCGGTCCGAGGCGGGCGAGCCGGCCATCACCGCCCCCGCGGGCACGTCCTTGGTCAGCCCGCTCTGGGCCGTGATGATGGCGCCGTCCCCGATGTCCAGGTGGCCGATCAGGCCCGACTGGCCCGCCATCACGACGTGGTTCCCGAGCTTCGTGCTGCCGGCGATCCCCGCCTGCGACACCAGGAGGCAGCCCTGCCCCAGGACGACATTGTGTCCGATCTGCACCAGGTTGTCGATCTTTGTCCCCCGGCCGATCACCGTGCGGCCGAAGCGGGCGCGGTCCACGGTCACGTTGGCGCCCAGCTCGACGTCGTCCTCGATCACCACGATGCCGACCTGCGGGATCTTGTGGTGGACGCCCTGGTCGGTGGCGTAGCCGAAGCCGTCGGAGCCGACCACCGTGCCGCTGTGGAGGATCACCCGCGCGCCGATCCGGCATTTCTCGCGGACCACGACCTGCGGATAGAACAGCGCGTCGGGCCCCACGGTCGTCTCCCGTCCGAGGTAGACCTGCGGATGGAGGACGGCGTTGTCGCCGAGCTCGACGTCGTCCTCGATCACCGTGCCGGCCCCGATGGAGACGTTCTTCCCGAGCTTCGCGCTCTTCGCGACGACCGCGGAGGGGTGGACGCCCGGCGGGGGCCGGCGGGCGGCGCCGTAGAGGTGCTGGGCGACGAGCCCGAAGGCGAGGTCGGGGTTGCGGACCGAGAGCGCGGGGAGGGGCGCGGCGGTCCCCTCGGCGACGATCACGGCGGAGGCCTTCGTGGACGCCAGGAGCGGCGCGTACTTGGTGTTGGCGAGGAAGGTGATGTCTCCCGGGCCGGCCTCGCGGATGCCGTTCACCGCCCGGATGACGGTGCGGCCGTCCCCGCTCACCTTCCCGCCCACGAGGCGGGCCAGCTCCTCCAGCGTCACGTCCATGAGTCGCGCCCTCGGGGCTTATTTCCCGTCGGGCTTCTTCTCCCCGTCCTTCTTGTCGCCGCCGGCGGCCTTCTGCTTCTTGTACTCGGCGTTGAGCCGCCCGACGACCAGGGCCGTGATGTCCACGCTCTCGTGGCTGTAGAGAACCACGCGGTTGTTGATGCGCTGGGTGACGTTCTCGGGGTCCTGCTGGTCGTTGAGGTTCGGGGCCTCGACGCGCAGGATGAGGTCGTACTTCTGCTCCTGGGCGATGAGGGCGACCACGCGGCGGATCTCGTTGTAGATCTCGATCTTCTTGTCGCTGTAGAAATCCAGGTACTGGGCCTTGCCGTACTCCTTCTCGAACTTGAGGTCGGTCTCGAGGCGCCGGAACTGCAGCATCTTGTCGGCGCGGAGCTTGGACTCGGGCGGCAGGCCGTCGACCTGCTCCTTCAGCTGGACCATCTTCTTCTCGATTTCCTGGATCCGCTTCGCGTAGTCGTCGGCGAGCTTCTGGAGGTCGCTGTCGACCTCCTTCACGCGCTCGAACTTGTCCTTGTCGAAGCAGGTCCGCAGGTTGACCACGCCCAGCTTGAAGGGGGCCTTGTCCTTGTCCTGCCCGCCATCCGCAGCCCAAGCGGTGGAGGGGGCGGACGCGATCCCGGCCCCGCTGGCCAGGAGGAGCGCGGCCGCGAGGGTCGCCGGCAGCTTCATCATGTCTCTCTCCTCAATTCTAAAAACCCAAAGTTCCGATATCGAAGGTCACGGTCTCCCGTTCGTCGCCGCGCCGCTTGGTCATCGGGAATCCGAAGTCCAGCTTGACGGGGATGTTCCCGAGCTGGGGGATGAAGAAGCGGATGCCGAACCCGAACACGTTCCTCCACTTCTCGTGGCGGAGGTCGTAGATGTCGGGCGTCAGGTTCGCCAGGTCGTAGAAGAGGGCGCCGCGGAGGAACTCCACGAAGATCGGGTAGGAGTACTCGGCGGTGCCCAGCACGAGGGCGTCGCCGCCGACGGGGTCGCGCCGCTCGTGGGGGCCCATGCCGCGGAAGTTGAAGCCGCGGGGCCGGTCGCGGCCGCCGGCGTAGTAGCGCTCGAAGATGGGGATGTCGGGCGTCTGGCGGGCCCCGGAGCCGTAGCCGAAGGTGAGCTGCAGGCTCAGGACGTGCTTGAGGGGCACCTGGCTGTCCGTCTTGTACAGGGTGAAGTGCCCCTCGGCCTCGAAGCTGAACTTGTTGAAGTCGAAGCTTCCGGGCAGGGTCTGCCCGGCGTAGGTCTCGCTGATGGCCATCTTGAAGCCGGAGGTGGGCAGGACGAAGCTGTCGCGGGTGTCGACGATCAGGGCGGGCGTGAGCGAGAAGACCGAGTTCGTGCCCCGGAGCTCCTGGACCGCCAGCGGGGCGCCGAGCGAGAGGCCGTGGATGTCGATCTGGTAGGCGTCGAAGGCGATCTGCGCGATGAAGGGGTCGAAGCGCTTGTCGAGGGTGACCGAGGCGCCCAGCCGCCGCTCGTCGTAGGACTCCCAGAGGGTGTTGACGTCGTAGAGGCGGACGCCCAGCCCGAACTCGTAGCCGAAGACGTAGGGCTCGCGGAACTCGGCGGAGTAGCTCTGGCGGCGCGCGGCGGGGGCCACGCGGAGCCGGAGGAACTGGCCGCCGCCGGCGAAGCCCGTCCCGCCGGCGAGGTCGTCCAGGCCCGTGGGCAGGTCGGCGAGGTCGAAGTTCCGCTGGGTGAACTCCAGGAGGCCCGTGATGCCGAAGTTGGAGCTGTAGCCCGCGGCGAAGCGGATCGTGCCGGTCTGACCCTCCTTGACCTCGATGATGACGTCGCGGGTCTGAGGGTCGTCGGTCTCCTGCGTGCGCCGGAGGAGTCCGCCGGTCTGCTGGTCCACGAGCTGCTTGTCCTTCACGCGCTGGAGCGCCCTCTGGAAGGCCGTCTCGTTGTACTCCTCGCCCGGGAGGAAGCCGGTGCGCGTGAACTCGCGGCGGATCACGTCCTCGCGGGTCTTGGTGTTCCCCTCGAAAATGATTCGCCCGACGTAGATCTTGTCGTTCTCCTTGATCGAGTACACCAGGTCCAGCTCGCGCTTGTCGAGCGAGACCACCTCGGTGTGGTTGATCTCGGCCTGGATGTAGGCCCGCTCGCCGTACTTCTCCCGCAGCTTCGCGACGTCCGCGTTGGCGTCGTTCTCGGTGAAGTACTGCCCGGGCTTCAGGGTGAGCCAGTCGGTCATCTCCGCTTCGGGGAAGATGCGGCGGCTGGAGGCGTCGAATTCGAAGCGGATGTTCCGGATCTTGTAGCGCTCGCCCTCGTCGACGTGGATCCAGACGTCGACCTTCGTCTTCTCCTCGTTGAAGCGGAGGTCCTCCAGGAAGATGTGGTCGCCGTGCTGGATGTCGAGCCAGCCCTCGAGGCGGTAGAACAGCTTGAGCCGCTCGACGTCCTCCTTCAGGTTGCGCTCGATGAAGGGATTCTTGCCCCCCGGGATGATGCCGAGGAAGCGCTCGTTCTCCTTGCTCAGGATGAAGCGCCGCATCTTCGACTCGTCCGCCGTCACGTCGCCCGTGAAGTAGATGTGGTCGATGGTGACCAGCGGGCCCTCGACCACGACCCAGGTGAGCACCACGCCCGTCGTCCCCGGCGACGTCGCCTCCTCGACGCTGGAGAAGTGGTAGCCCTTCTGGAGGTACTGGTCGCGGATGAACTCGCGGTCCTGCTTCAGGTGGAAATGGTTGAGCGGCTCGCCCGCCGTGAGGCGCAGCGTCGGCTTCAGCGTGGCGATGGGGATCTCGTTGATCCCCTTGAACTCGACCTTCTCGACGATGACGTACTCGGTCACGAAGATCTTGACGATGACCTTCTTCTTCGCCGGATCCGCGGGGTCCAGTTCGGGCTTGATGACCACGTTGTCGAACTTGCCGGTCTTGAAGAGCTCCTTGGTGGCCACGTCCACCTTCTCCTTGGTGACGAGCTCGCCTTTGCGGAGCCCGGTGAGCTGCAGGGTCTTGAGCTGGTGCTCGCGGACGAAGCCGAAGGGCTGGATGTCGGAGATTTCCTTGTTCTCCCAGTCCTGGTCCTGGGCGGCGAGGGGCGACGCGGAGACGAGGGCGAGCACGGCGGTGAATACGACGCAGGCCCCGGGAGGTCGCATAGGATTTGGAGGGTGAGATTACCAGAACCGGGAGGGGGTTTCTACTATTAGATTTTCGCCCGTCGCGCGCGGGCCCGCTGCAGCGCCCGGCGCAGGCCGGCGGCGTCGCCCCGGCCGATCATCCGGACCAGCCCGGCGAGCCGGGCGCTCAGCTCGCCCGCGGACTTCCGGATCGGCCCGCGGTTGGTGATCAGGAAATCCAGGACCATGTCGGGGTCCGATCCGGCGACGCGGGTGGCGTCGCGGAAGGAATTGCCGCAGACGCGGATCGCTTCCTCCGGCGTCCCCATGAGCGCGTAGGCGAGCAGGTAGGGGATGTGGCTGACGCGGGCGACCTTGAGGTCATGGTCCTGCGGGCTCCTCATCCAGAAGGGGCGGGCGCCCACCCCGGCGACGAGCCGCTCCAGGAGGCCGGCTTTGCGCCGCTCCCCGATCAGGACCCAGGGGCGGTTCTCGAAGACCTTCGCGTCGCAGCCGTCGAGCCCGGCCCGCTCGTTGCCGGCCATGGGGTGGACGGCGATCACCGTCGCGGGCGACTTCGCGCGGCGCAGGGCCTCGAGGATCTCCGTTTTGGTGCTGCCCACGTCGGTGAGGATCGCGTCGCGGCGCACGAGCGGCGCCACCTCGGGGATCTGGCGCAGCAGCGTGCGCACGGGGGTCGCGAGGACCACGACGTCCGCGTCCGAGACGGCCGCCAGGTCCCTGCCGGCCTCGGCCAGGATGCCCATGCGCCGGGCGCGCGCCGCCGTCTCCGCGCGGCGGGTGATCCCGACGACGCGGGCGAGCCTCCGCCCCGTCAGCGCGGCGGCGAAAGAGCCCCCGATCTGTCCCAGCCCGACGATCGCGACGGTCGGGATTCCCATCTACTTGGGCATCTCGAGGCCGACGGCCTTGGCGATCGGCCGGAGCTCGTGGACGAGGGCCTCGAACATCTCCGGCGTGAGGCTCTGGGGGCCGTCGCAGAGCGCCTTCTCGGGATGGGGGTGGACCTCGATGAGCACCCCGTCGGCGCCCACGGCCACCGCCGCCTTGGAGAGCGGCGCCACGAGCTCGCGCAGGCCCGTCGCGTGCGACGGGTCGATCACCACGGGGAGATGGGAGAGCTTCTTGAGCACCGGGACCGCGGAGATGTCGAGCGTGTTCCGGGTCGCCTTCTCGTAGGTCCGGATGCCGCGCTCGCAGAGGATGACGTTCGGGTTGCCGCGCGAGAGGATGTACTCGGCGCTGAGCAGCAGCTCCTCGATCGTGCCGCTCAGGCCGCGCTTGAGCAGGACCGGCTTGGGCTGGCGGCCCACGGCGTCGAGCAGGTTGAAGTTCTGGGAGTTGCGGGCGCCGATCTGGAGGATGTCGGCGAACTCGGCGACCAGCGGGACGTCCTCGACGGTCATGACCTCGGTGATCACCGGGAGGCCGGTCTCCTCCCGGGCGGCGGCGAGGATCTCGAGCCCTTCGCGGCCCAGGCCCTGGAAGGCATAGGGCGAGGTGCGGGGCTTGAAGGCGCCGCCGCGCAGCACCTTGGCGCCGCTCTTGGAGACCTTGCGGGCGCATTCCATCGTCTGCTCGGAGGACTCGACGGCGCAGGGGCCGGCCATGACGGTGAAGGTCCCGCCGCCGATGCGGACGTCGCTGCCGACCTTGACCACCGTGTCCTTCTTCTGGAAGTCGCGGCTGGCGAGTTTGTAGGGCTTCAGGATGGGGATGACCTTCTCCACGCCGGGAAGGGTCGTGAAGTTCGCCAGATCCAGCTTCCGCTCGTCGCCGATCACGCCGATCACGG